>JAHEEZ010000103.1 GCA_024640445.1 Acidobacteriota bacterium
TGTCCTTTACCAGAGTTTCTTCTATAACCTTGCCCGCAAGCGTCCTGAGTTCATGAAGCGGCTGATCGCGAAAGGGGTTGAAAAAGAGGTCGGTGACGAGATAGCCGAACGGCACTTCAAGCCCGACTACAACCCTTGGGATCAAAGGCTTTGCCTTGTGCCGGATTCGGATCTGTTCGAATCGATCCGCGCCGGTAAGGTATCTGTCGTTACGGATCAGATCGAGGAATTTACGGAAGAAGGTCTTCGCCTAAAGTCCGGCGATCTTCTGGAGGCGGACATCATCGTTACCGCGACGGGTCTCGTCCTCAAACTGATGGCGGGATTGGATCTTGAAGTGGACGGTGAACCGGTGGATCTTTCAAAGGCTATGGCCTACAAGGGGATGATGTACAGCGACATCCCGAACCTGGCATCCGCATTTGGATACACCAACGCGTCGTGGACCTTGAAATGTGATCTCACGGCTGAGTATGTCTGCCGTTTGCTGAACTATATGGACCGTCGCGGTCTTGCCAGCTGCACTCCGCGTCTTAACGATCCTACGGTCGCACCCGAACCCGCACTTGATTTTACGTCCGGCTACGTACTAAGAGCATTGGAGACGCTGCCGAGGCAGGGCTCAAAGACCCCGTGGCGTCTGCATCAGAATTACTTCAAGGACCTGTCGATGCTTCGTTTCGGCCGGCTGGAAGATGGGACTATGGAATTCGCAAAAGCGCCGGCCAATGCTCACCTTCCCGAGAAAGCCATTGCCGGCGATCAAGATTAGAGCTATGAGTCTGACAAATGAGAGCGTAGTGGTTATCACCGGCGCTGCGTCGGGTATCGGGAGGGCCCTCGCGGTTCGGCTTTCGCAGGAACCAATAACGGGCATCGCCATCGCCGATGTAAACGCCGAGGCACTCAAAGAAACGGAAGATCTGATACGCAGGCCGGACCTCAAAGTGACCTCTCACCACGTCAACGTGGGGGACGAATCGGAAATGCGCGCGTTCGTCGAAGAGGTGTCGAGAGGGCACGGGCGAGTGTCTCACGTAGTAAACAACGCCGGCGTCGCTTTGGGCGGTGCGGTCAATGAGGTATCTCTCAACGACATTCGCTGGCTGATGGACGTCAACTTCTGGGGAGTCGTTCACGGTACAAAGCTGTTCCTTCCGATGCTGGAAAAGGAGCAGTCGGCCCATATCGTCAATATCTCAAGCATTTTCGGTATTATCGCGCCGCCGGGACAGGGGGCTTATGCGGCAAGCAAATTCGCCGTAAGGGGATTCACAGAAGCGCTTAGGCATGAACTGGAGGGATCCAATATCGCAGTTTCGGTCGTTCATCCGGGCGGGGTGAAGACCAACATAGCAAACACCGCCAGAATGGGAGTCGGCGTTACATTGAGCGAAGAGGAAATTGCGGAAAGAGTTAAGGAATACAACAAGAACCTTGCCTGGAACTCTCCCGAGAAGGCTGCGGAGATCGTTGTTGAAGGGATCAAGGCGCGAAGGCCCAGAATTCTGATCGGATCCGATGCCGGCTTGGTCAGCCTCATCGCAAGGCTTTTCCCGCGCCGCTATTTTTCGATCATCGATTATATTACCAGGGGCAAGATGCGTACGATGTAGGTCGGTTTCCTTTATGGACCTATTTGGATATGTACCTTTGCGGCCTGTAGGTGGCGTCACTCAACACTCATCACCCAGTACTCATCTCCCAGAACTAGATGCCTTCACCACCCTCTCGCTTGGCTCATGGCAGGCGAGGGCGACTGCGCTCCAGTCTGATACGTCCTCATCACTCAGCACTCAGCACTCATTTCTCATCTCTCATCTTTCAACTCTCAAAAGAGAACCGCCCGGACATTGCTGCCCGGGCGGCTTCGAAGTAAGAAACAGGTTTTAGTGGTGAACGAATTCGGGTTCGAGTATCAGTCCCGCACGCATCAGCTCGTAGCGGCCTCGTCCGAAGCTGCCGTCGGAGTGGAGTATCATCGCGATGAAGTACTCCTTGCTCATCAGGCGAACGATAAAGGATTTGCTGTCTCCGGAGATCGTCATCTCGGTCAGTTTCCCAAGCTTTTCCTGCCTGTTGGCGCGGCTTGCCGCGATAACCAGCGAAGAACACTCAGCGACCGTAATCTCCAGGTCAGGGTCCGGATAATCATTCCTCCAGACCTCTTCGACGGGGATACCGTCGAAACCCATTATCAAGACTCCAAGACAACCGTCTGTCCTTTGCAAAATATCGTGCAGGACTTTTCTGAACATTAAATCCGTTCCGTTCTAGTTGCCCGGCTTGACTGCCGCAGGCTGAACTTCACTTGCCTGGGGTTGGTCTGCCGGATTTGGTTCCACGGGACGACCCTGCTGACCCGGAATTATGACCGGACGAGCTGAGTTCGACGCAGGGTTGCCGAGCGGCACGGGCTGCACAAGCAGGGCGCCATCATCGTCAGCCTTCGGAGCCGGATCGTAATCGGGCCTGTAAATGCGCGGTGTTATGAAGAACAGGATCTCGCTGGTGTCGCGTGCCGTCCTCTTGCGCTTGAACAGGTTACCGAAGATCGGGATGCTCGAAAGCCCCGGGGTCCGATCAACGATCTCGCTTTCTGAATCAAAAAGCGCGCCGCCGACTACTGTGGTACCTCCGTCGGGCACCATCACTTCCGTCTGCATCCTCTGGACGTTTATCGGCGGAGCACCTTCGGCGCCCGTGCTGGGCGGAACGGTGTTGTTCTCAGCGACAACGTTAAGGATTATCGTGCCTACATTTGTGATCTGCGGGGTGACCGCGAGCCTCAACGGCACGGGAACGTATTCCGTGGTGACGACCACACCGGCATCTGAGCTGTTCGGCTGTATCGTCGTTACAGGTATCTGCGATCCGCTTTCGATCTCGGCAGGCCTGTTGTTGAGTGTCGTGATGCGCGGGGTCGCGATCGTCTTGACCTGGCCCTTCTGTTCGCCCAACGCCAGCATGGCGCTGATCTGGGTCGTACCGAGTGCGCTTGTCGTCAGAGCAATGACCGTGTTCGCGACGACGTTTCCGTAGTCCGTTGACGCGCCGCCGACCGTCTCGCCGCCGTTGCCGATTGCGACACCCGAAAGCTTGAGTCCGAGGTCCCGGCTGAAGCTGCGCGTAGCGGCAACGATGCGGGCTTCGATCTCAACCTGCGGAGCGGGTTGATCAAGGAACGAGATGAGCTTGCGAAGCGCTTTAACGTTCTCAAGCACGTCCGTGATGATTAGAGTGTTTGTCCGGGCTTCTACCTCGACCGTGCCACGCCTGGAAAGACGCTTCTGGACTATTCCAAGGACGCCCTGGTCCTGGCCGGCCTGACCGGCAACACCCGCGCCTGAGCCAACGTTCGCGCTGGTCTGGCCGCCAGTGTATCCACTCGAACGTCCGCCCTGGCTCGCAAGGTTGTTCAAAGCCCTGGCATAATTGAGGCGGATGAATTCCGTATAAAGAGGAGCGCCGTCGAGCTGGCTTTCCTTGATCTGTTCAAGGATCTTTCTTTCCTGAGCAAGTGACTTCTGGTCCGAGATCCTGAGGATCGGGCCGTTCACCTGAACTCCCAGTTCCTGGGCCCTGAGGATCGAGTCGAGAGCGACGTTCCAGGGGACCTCGCTGACGTTTACCGTTACCGGAACGTTCTTGACGGACTTGTCGATCACAAAGTTCACGCCATATTGCTCTGTAATGTAGTTAAGGATGTCCCTTATGTCGGCATTTACGACATTCAGGTTGATAGCCTCACCCTGAAATCCCGCCTCACCGTACTTCATTCCCTGGTTCTGAGGCGCGACGTTCTGAGCGAAGGCTGTCACAAGCAGGCTGCTCGTGATCAGGATTACAAATATGGCCCTTGAGCCTGTTTTGCCTAGTTTCTGAACAAGTGTCATTGTTTCTTACCTCGCAAGATGTTCCCGTCCGTTCGGCCGGGACTCTGTTTGCTTTTGCTTTTGAACTTGCGCGTACGATTTTGCCTATTCCGTACGCGCTTTGTGATCGCCGGATGACGGCGTCAGGACTTTTTACGTGAGCTCGAAGTCTGCCCCTTGGCTCCCTTCTTGTTCTTTGAAGAGTCTTTCGGTTCTTCCACGGCTTTCTTGTTCATTTCATCGAGCGGAGAAACGATCGTGCCGCCCTCAGGACTTGCACTGTCGGCCGTCTGGGTTCTCGGCGCATATGTGTCCGACGGCGCCGTTCCCTGGATCTCCTGTTCCATCGAGTATTGACGCAAGGCCTTGTTCTCGACAGATGAGACGAACTTGTTGTTGCTCCACTTGGTGACCTTGCGGAAAACAAGTTTGTTCTCTTCCACCGCGACCAGCTGGCCGTCAAAGAACTTCTCACCAGGATAGATCGTGTACGAGAGCTTGATCGGAGTGGCTTCCACCATTGCGGCATACCCTCTCGGCGTTTTGAAGATACCGGTTACCGACATCTCGTCGAGCAGAAGCACGGACGTTACCTTCGGAACGGGGTTCCCCGCCAGCACCGCCTCTTCACGCATCCGCTTGTAGAAATCGATCCTTGATTCGATCGCGGGCGCCGAGACGACCATCGGTCCGGTTGGTTTTGCCGATCCGTCGCCCCTTCCATCATTCTTCTTCTCATAGGCCGGCTTGCAGAACGGGTCGTTGCTGCACTGGGCGGAGACTTCATATGAGCTTCCACAAAGGAGGACGAAGCCGAAGGCCGCGAAAGCCACAGTAAGAATTCGTTTCGTGTTCGATTTAGTCATCATTTCTCTCACTCTCTAGCTGTGAATTGAAAACGGTTGATTACTTGGCGGGCTTTACTACAGGAGGCACCGAAGTCTTGCCAGGCGCGTTGGCACCGGGCTTGGCCTGCTGAGCATTGGCGGGAAGCGGCTTGCCGTCTGGACCTACCAGAGGTTTGCCGTCCGGTCCTACCTTAGGAGGATCCGCAAAATTGTCCAGATCTTCCGGTGAAGCGTAGAAGGCGGTAAGCAGGAATTGCGCGTGGATCGTCTTCGTGGGTGACTGCTTGTCCAGCTGCTTGAGGCTAAAGTCAGTTATCGAAACGATCCTCTGCAGCTTCGCCATCTTGTCAAAGAAGTCGCGAAGGTTGTCAAAATTGCTGTCAACCTCGACCTCGACGGGCTTCGCCATTATGAAATCTTGCTGAGCATCTTCTCTGGGCGAGAACCTGCTGACGATCAGTCTTGAGCCGCGAGCGGTGTCTTGAAGACCCTGGAGGACGTTCGTGATCTCTCGCTGTTCCGGAAGCAGGACTTTAAGTTCGTCATACTCCACTTCCTTCGCGGCATAGAGGGATCGGAATTCGTTGATCCTCTGAGTTGCGATCTGAGCGGCCTGATTCTTGGCCTGCAACTGGGCGACCTCGTCGTTCAGTTTGCTCACCTCTTCGCGCATGTCGCGGGTCAGGAAATACCAGACCGTGAGATACATCAGCGAAGCGACGCATATCAGAAGCAGAAGTTGCCAATACCAGGTTAATGATTTGAGTCTATTCATCTCTTCAACATCCTTGTGTTTCGACTTTGCGGCCGTACGGCTTCAAGCTCGGTGAATTGTTTCGTGGCTGAGGCTAGGACTTGGGTCCGGAAGCCGTCTGGTTGCGATTGCCTTCAGGAGCTGCGCCTGATTCTGCGGCTAAAGCAGCGCCGGAAGAACTCCCTTTCTCAGGGGTGTAGGCACATTTGATCGTGAAATCGACGACTTCGATTTTCGGTGCCTCGACGCCCTTGGCTACGACCTGCTGGCCAGCCAGTTCTTTGCGCTGCGTCTCGATGCCCAGGTTGGAAAATAATCCACCCGAAAATTCCAGACTGCGTCCAAACTGGGTGATAGCAACTTCGTTTCTGGAGCTACCTTTGATCGTGAGCTGGTCGCCCTGCTGATCCACGCTTACAAGGTGGATCTCAGGCGTCATCTTTATCCTTTCACGGAGTGCTTCAAGAACCGCGCTCGGGCCCGCTTGAGAAGAACGAAGCTTCTTAATGGCTCCTATTCGGAGGTCAATGTTCTTGATCTTCGCCTCAAGTTCCTTCTGCTCCTTCATCACGGCCTCGAGTTCAGCTGCTTTCCGCTTTTGCTCGCCAAGCTGCCGACCCGCTTCCGCTTTTGCTCTCACTGTGCTTATCACGTCCCAGCCGATGACACCGAACGTCATCACCATGACCGCGATTGCCATAAGCAACAGGCGGGTGACCGGGCTGGAGGCCTTGCGTTCGACCGCGGAGACCGCGCCGCCCTGTCTTTCCGTTACAGAATTAAGTAGGTTAAATCTAATCATTTGACTTCCACTCCTCTTAAGGCCAGGCCGACGGCTACTGCCATTTCCGGCATGATCTCACTCAGGTAATCGGGATCGAATTTATTGGTGTCGACGTTGATGTGGCGGAAAGGATCGAGGACCTCGACCGGGATCTCGAGTTTCCTCGCGAGCTCTTCTCTCAGGCCTGCCATCTTTGATCCGCCTCCGGAAACCAGGATCTTTTCGACCTGGATGTCGTCGTTGTCGCTGGTTGCGCGGTAAAAGTCGAAGGTCTTTTGGATCTCCATCGCGACCATTTCGGTCACGTTTCCGATAAGGGGCTCGATCGCTTTCGAGTCGACATCTTCCATAGCCGCGGGCACACCGCGCTTTACAGCTTCCGCCTGCTGATAGCTAAAGCCAAGATTTTTCTGGAGGATATCGGTGAACTGGCTGCCGCCGATCGTCAGGTCCCTTGTGAACAGCGATTGGGTTCCTTTGACGATGTTAACGTTCATCGTCGAGGCCCCTATATTAAGGAGGGTAACGACCTGATCTTTGTCCGGCTGGTAGTTGACCTCGTAACAGTTCTGTAGAGCGAAGGTGTCAACATCGATGATTACCGGCTGTTTTCCGGCAAGCTGGATCGCCTGTTTAATGTTATTTAGCCTTTCCTTTTTGCACGCCGCGATCATCACGTTGGTTGAGTCAACGTCTTCTTCTGTAACGTGATAGTCCAGGCTGACCTCGGAAAGGTCGTAAGGTATGTGCTCTTCGGCGTGCCAATCGATCGACTCTTCGAGTTCCTCGCGGCTCATCGGCGGAAGAACAATGTTCTTTATTATGACGGAATGGCCGCTGACGCCAGTTACTACCTTAGGAGACTTGATGCTGCTTTCGTTGCAGACGATCTGGATCGTTTCCGCAACCGCGTTCAGCTCCATTATTTGCCCGTCTACAACTGTCTCGTCAGGCAGGTTCTCAAAACCCATACTGACGAGGTTCAGGCTACTCATCTTGCCGTCAAGCTCAACTACCTTGACGGAGCTCGAGCCGACATCTAAACCGGCAACGCTTTTCTTTTTACCGAACAGCATTATCTTAGTTACTCCTTATTGCTTCTAGGTCAATCTATGGTGCGAAGGATTTGAGGGGGAAAGCAGAAAAAATCGATCTGGGAATTCTGGCCGTCTTGCGGGTGGTTGCCACCGGTTATGGATTGACGGTTAAGACAGGATTTTTTGAAAGGTCAAAACAGAAAGTCGGACCAAAATTCCAAGATCGGTTCCCGGCTAGAACGAGGTAAAGCTTTCGGAAGGCTCTGTCGGGCTGCTTAGTTTGTTGTGAAATATCGCTATCATTTACTTTCAGGTGGCGATAGGGACAGACACAGACTGTGTCGTCACCTATAAAAGCTACACGAATGCCAAACCTATGTCAACATCTTTTTACGATGTTTAACATCACAATGATCGAAAAGCCGTCAAATAGAAATCCTGAGGTGTCAGCTTGACGGAAAAGTGACGTTGCAGTGGGGGCGGAGCCGGGGGCTTAAGAATCGGCTGGGAGCCTCGGAGGAACGCCGAGGAGTGCGGTATTGAGAATGGGTGTCCGCGGGAAATTATCTCCGGTAGAGGTGGCTCCGGAGTTCCCGCGGGCATTCGGTGCGGCTCGTCTTATGCCGCATTCCAGATTAACTTGTCATTTGCTTGCTACCTGAGACGCGTCGAGAACCCACTTCGACCAAAGCGCGTTCTTTAGTTCAGCGGCAAGATCGGAATCAAGCGATTCGAGAGCCTTCAGTTGCACAAAGGCTTCCTTTCTCTCGCCGCGCTCCAGATGCATCAGGCCCAGGTTGTAGATCGCGTTCGCATAGGCTGGCTTCAGCCGCACGGCGGCCCGGAAGTGCTTGAACGCCTGATTCTTCTTCCCCATGTCGTCCAGAACCACGCCGAGATTATTGTTCGTCTCCGCATCATAGGGGTTCAACACATAGGCACGTTTCAGGCTCTTGTACGCTTCCGTCCTCTTTCCCACCTTGTAAAGTGTCACTCCTTTTGAGCAGTGAGCTTCCACCATGTTCGGCTGAAGCTCGATCGCGCGGTCAAAGGACTTTAGCGCTTCGGCGTACTCCCCAAGCTTATCCAGGGAATTGGCGAGGTTGTTCAGTGTTATCGCGTCGTCCGGGGCTATCTCAAGCGATTTGCGATAGAACCTGAGGCTTTGCGCGTGACGGTTTGCAAGGCTGTACGCTTCGCCAATGCTCGCGAACGCATCCGCATATTCAGGGCTCCTTTCCGTAACGGCCTCCATCGTCTCAATGGCGCCGGCGTAACGTTCAAGTTTGATCAGCGATCGGCCCAGATTGTATCGGCAAACAATACAGTCAGGATTGATGGCGACGGCCTGTTCAAAATATCCGAGTGCTTTCTCATAGTCATTTCCGGATAGACCTTCTCTTACGCCGAGGCGGTTGAGTTCGACGAAACCGAGATTGCCTTTGTCTTCCCCGGAGGCGGGTTCGATGGCGGCGTCTTCACCGAACTGCAGGCTGCGGCTTTTCAACTGGGCGTTTACTTGGAGAGTTAGAACAATTATTGCGAGCAGTATGAATGTATTTCTCATTATCGTTCTCCACACCGCCGGCGTGAAATGACCCGCGGCTTGCCTTTCGAAGAACGGGTCCCGGCAGTGAGAAGAAGGCGGTCTCTCGGACGGAAACCGGACTTGCGGAAAAAAAGCGGTACGATCTATCAAGCCTTCTGGGGCGGTAACACCACCCTTTTGAGGTTTGTGACAGAAAAACACGAATCCTTGTAACTAGTTGTGATTAGGCGTGTTATACGTACATTAGCCCGTATTATCTTCGAATTTTCGGATGGGAAGAAGAGAGTACTGAGGGATGAGGGAACGCACGCGTCCCGCGTGCTCTGAGCGAAGCTCGAAGAAAGAGATGAGTGCCAGGATCTAAGTTATGCGTGAACCGGAGCATGCCGGGCCCGAATCATTTGGAGCATCGGTCTGCGATGCCGTTCCGGGCGAAGTCCTGTTCTCAACGTGGAAGCGGACTACGCTCCCGGCATCAATTCCCAGTAGCCGACGTCGATCCAGCGGCCAAGTTTGTAGCCGACCTCGCGGAAATGGGCGACCTTCTTGAATCCGAGCTTTTCGTGGAAAGCGATGCTCGCATCATTCGGCATCGCGATGCCTGCCACGATGGCATGGGTCAAAGTCTCACCGAGTTCCTTGAACAATTGGTCATAGAGGCGGGTTCCGATTCCCTTCTGTTTAGCCTCGTTCTTCACGTAGATCGACACCTCTGCCGAGTGCTCGTAGGCATCCCGCAGTTTGAACTGAACCGCGAAGGCATATCCCAACACCTCGCCATCCTTCTCAGCCACCAAAAACGGATACCCGCTTGATACGTCCTCGATTCGGGCAGTCATGTCCGACGCCGCAAGCGGCTCGGTCTCGAAAGTGTGGTGTGTGCTCGTGATGTAATAGTTGTAGATCTCAGCGATCTGAGCAGCATCTTCGTTTCTAGCGTGACGAATGTTCATAATAAGAATTCAGGAGACAGGCATCAGCGACGAATGGTTGCGGCCCGCGGTACACACCCTTTCTCCACTATCAATTTTCAATTACCAATATCACCTCTCCCTTTTTACTTCTTTTCACCCTTAAGTTCCATCCTGGCGATCGAGGCAAGATGCACTTCGTCCGGACCATCCGCGATCCGGAGCATCCTGGCAATGGTCCAGGCAAATGCCAGAGGAGTGTCCTGCGATACGCCCGCCCCGCCGAACACCTGCACGGCGCGATCGACGACCTTCAGTGCCATCGAGGGCACGACCGCCTTGATCATCGCGATCTCTTTCCGGGCTGCCTTGTTCCCAGACCGGTCCATCATCCACGCCGTCTTTAGAACCAGCAGCCGCGCCTGATCGATCTCCGTCCGGGACCGTGCGATCCACTCCCTTATCACGCCCTGCCCCGATAATGCTCCGCCGAACGCCACGCGGGATTCCGCCCGTCCGCACATCAGTTCAAGGGAGCGTTCGGCCAACCCGATAAGCCTCATACAGTGATGAACCCTCCCGGGTCCGAGCCTTCCCTGGGCGATCTCGAAACCTCGCCCCTCTCCAAGCAAAAGGTTCGACTTCGGGACCCTCACATTTTCAAAATTAACATCGGCGTGACCGTTCGGTGCGTCGTCATACCCGAACACGGTGAGCGCCCTTTCGACGGTAACCCCCGGTGAATCCATTGGCACGAGCACCATAGACTGCTGGAGATGCTTCGGAGCCTCAGGATCGGTCTTTCCCATGAAGATCGCTACCTTGCATCGCCGGTCGATCGCACCTGTCGACCACCATTTCCTGCCGTCAAGTATGTATTCGTCTCCGTCGGCGACAATTGATGCGCGAATATTGGTCGCGTCAGAAGAAGCCACGTCCGGCTCTGTCATCGCAAAACAGGAACGGATATCACCGCTTAGAAGCGGCTCAAGCCATCGCGACTTCTGTTCCTCATTCCCGTAGAGATGAAGGACTTCCATATTGCCCGAATCGGGAGCCGAGCAATTGAAGACTTCCGAAGACCAGTAGACCCTGCCCATCTCTTCCGCGAGCGGGGCGTATTCAGAATTCGAAAGGCCGGAGACCCCGGGAAGAAAGAGGTTCCAGAGGCCTTCAGCTTTGGCCAGATCTTTGAGCTCCTCAATGAGACCGATCGGTTCCCACCTGTTTCCAGCAGCGATCTCAGCGTGATACCGGTTTTCGTTCGGATAGATGTGCGCGTCCATAAACGCCTTGAGCGACGTCAGGGTCTTTTTCGATCTGTCCGTGAATTCAAAGTCCATTGCGCGTCCTCAAGCTATCATCAGATCAAGCTTCCTCAAGCCATCGGTAGTGTCTCCGCTGATGTGGATCCTCAGCGCTCGTCTGCCCCGGTCGAGCAGGACCTGGAAATCACCTCTTGACTGAGCCGCTTTGACCGTCCCAAACGTGTAACTGTGTCCCGGAACCGGAAGGTCTGTCTTATCGTCCGACGTGATCTGAACGAAGAGCCCCGTATCCGGCCCGCCTTTGAACGCCTGCCCTGTCGAGTGCAGAAACCTCGGCCCAAACTGTACGGTCGTCGACACGCCGTGGAGCCAGATAATCTTCGTTCGAATACTCTCCAAGACCTCTTTATGCTCGTCGTTCATTTCAATGTACGCCAGTATCGCCGCGTAATCACCCGACTTTAGCCTCGCGAAATGCTCCCTTATGCACGCATCGGCAGATTCGTTCACGCCGATCGCCCTCCGGTTCGCTTCATCCGTGAAGAAACTGAATTCCCCGTCCTCCAGAAAAGCGGCCTCGTCGGGGAGCTTGCCGGTCGATTCGAACTGGTCCGTGAGCTTTCTTGCTTCGATCTTTGCCGCTTCGACATCGGGTTGATCGAATGGATCTATCCCCATTATCGAACCGGCGACCGCGGTCGCGAACTCCCACCGGAAGAACTCACCGCCGATCTGCGTCTTGTCGGTCATATCCACGATAATGAGCGCCTCGCCCATCGAACGCAGTTCCTCGGCAAATCTTTCTTCGGCTCCCGAAGGCGCCGACGAGTCCCTTAGATATACGAACATCCTGTCGGTCTCTGAGGAGAACGCGACGTTCCCGCGCCGGTCAATGGGAATGATCGCTTTAC
>JAHEEZ010000341.1 GCA_024640445.1 Acidobacteriota bacterium
TCTTCAACCACCTTTCCAAGAATCCGCGATTAACTTCTTTTTGTTCCCGTCGCTACCGCTCCGGGTACTGATTTATTGGTCCTTGGTAGCCCACCCATGAATGGGTGGGCTAAACCTACGGTGGGCTAACCCGGTCAAGGGTCAATGGCCAACGGTCACTGAGCCCGCGGTCCGGTCGAAGATGCGGGCAGGTTGCCCGCGCTCCAGTCAATGCGCTCCGGTCAGAAATGCGGGCAGGGACAAGCCCTGCCCCTACTATTGCGACTCACTTCTCCAGCCACTCAATGAAGTTCACGGTCGCGGCGATCAGGCGGGCGCGCGGGGTTTCGAGCAACGCCGCGTGGTCGCCGCCTTTCAGCACCACCCACTGCTTGTTCGCGTTCGGGAATGCCGAGAACATCTTCGCGTGGTCATCCGTCTTCGCGTACGGATCGAATTCGCCCTGTAGAAGCAGTACCGGGACCGTGACCTTCGACGCATCCATCTGGTTGTACTGGTGTTCCTTGTTCCAGTCCATTCGGACGGGGTCGGACTTCAGCGCCTGGCGGACGTACTCGTCGATCGCCTTCTGGCTGATCGAGCCCGGCGTGATGAAATCCTCGGCCGCCGCCTCCGCCGTGGTAGGCTGCCGCGGGGGATCGCCCGTCTTGTTCTGTTCCGGGATCTTCAGGTCCGGGCCCACCGGATACCCGAACAGGGTCAGGCTCGCGATCCTCTCCGGATACTTCTGAGCGGTGAGCTGACCGATCATCGATCCCATCGACCAGCCCCAAAGATGGGTCTTCACGCCGTTCCGTTTGAAGAGCCAGTCCAGCACGATCGAAACATCGTTCGCCGCGCGGTCGGGGGTGTTCCAGCCGGTGCTGTCGCGGGGCGTCTTGCCGTAACCGCGGGCGTCCATCGCCCAGACGCTGTAGCCCATCTCGTTCAGGCCGTCCATCAGCGAAAGTTCCTCGCCCTCGACCTGAAGGTCAAAGTCCGGGAGCGAGCTCCACGTCCTTCCGTGATGAAGGAGGATCTGGCCCTTCGGGTTCTTGACGGATTTTTCCCAAACGGCGATCGGGTGGCCATCGGCGTCGACGGTGTGGAGTTTAGGAGGCGCCGCGAATGTCGCGGAGGCGAGAAGGAGGGATAAGAGTACGAGTTTCATAGTTGTTTTAGCCACTGATTACACGGATTAACACGAAGAAGAAGTTAGCCGCTGATCTGCGCGGACCGACGCGGATTCTTAAGAATCTGGGAAGCTGAGGACCGGATAAGCAAAAGGGTCAGCTCTCTCTTCTTATCCGCGTTTTTCCGCGGAAATCCGCGGCTAATCTTATTTCGTTCGCGCTTTGCGCTCAAGGCGGGCAGGCTGCCCGCGCTCCAGTCGGAGGGTCGTGTTCTGGGTTCGCGCTTTGCGCTCAAGGCGGGCAGGGCTGCCCGCGCTCCAGTCAGGACGCTCCGGGCACTCATTCATTGGCCATTGGTCAATGAAGCAGCGCGGTCGATCTCAGCCGCGAAGTTCTCGATCACCTTCGCCACCTTTTCGATCTGCTCGCCCGCCAGCTTCCATTCTCTCTGCTCGATCGCCTCCCTAACGCCCGGCAATGTCTTCACGCCGTAGCCCGTGTAGAATCCCGGAGCGTAGATCTGGTGCCGGAACCAGTCGCGGCCCGGCAGTCCCTTGTCGCTCGTCAGCGACCGCTCCGATTTGTACAGGATCTCGTCGAGCCGCGCGCGCGTTGCCGCCGAGAGATCCGAGGCGCCCGGTCTTCCCGAAGCCTCGTAGCCCCGCACGCTGTCCTGCAGTTTGACGAGCGCATTTTGCAAAGGCGCGAAGTTCAGGTAAGGAACCTCGTCCTTCGGTTTGGGCACGATGAACGTTTCCCTCGGGTCCTGCGCCGCCTTCAGCGAGCCGTCCTCGATTATCCGGTTCACGTACTTCGTCTCTTCCCGCATCGAGTCGGCAAACTTTGTCACCTCTTTCAGGTACCCACCGACCGTGTCCGCAAAATTGGTGAACTCGAACGGCAGGACGTCGGCGTCCGCAAGCCGCAAGGTGGTCCTTCCCGCGACCTTGACCAGCGTTACGCCGTAAGCAAAGTCGGTGTCGCCAAACCGCGTGTAGTGATCGAAGGAATCGTAAACCGAATGATAGGATCCGCCGCCGCTCTCGCCGCCGAAGCCCATGTTCATGGAGGCGATCCCCAGGTGCTGAAGGAAGGGTGTGTAATCTGAGCCCGAACCGAGCGCGTCTATACGCAGGTCCTTCCGGCTCTCCGCCTCCTTCCTGTCTTCGGGCGAGCCGTTCACAAGTATCGCCGCCTTCCGCCTGTCCCAGACGCTCATCTTCATCTGGGGATCCGGGACGTCCTTCGCCACCTGGTTGATAAACTTCTCCAGCGTGTGTGATCCGCCGACTCCCAGGAATCCACGTCCGTTCGAGTCCGTGTTGATGTAAACCGCCAGCTTGTCGCGCAGCTCGGCGGCGTGCGTTTCGACCCACTCGACCGAACCGATCAGACCCGGCTCCTCCGCGTCCCACGCCGCGTAGACTATCGTCCGCCGGGGCTTCCATCCGGTCTTCACCAACTCTCCGACGGCGCGCGCTTCTTCCAGCAGCGCAACCATTCCGCTGATAGGGTCCCCCGCGCCGTTCACCCAGGCGTCGTGGTGATTTCCGCGCATTATCCACTGGTCCGCCAACTCGGACCCCTTCATCGTCGCGATCACGTCGTATGCCGGCTTGATGTCCCAGTTGAACTCCAGCTTCAGGCGGACCTTCACGCGGTCCGTGCCGCCTGTGTGATAAGTGATGGGAAGCGACCCTCGCCAGCGGGGAGGCACGACGGGGCCTTCAAGGTTTTTGAGGAGCGGAAGCGCGTCGGCGTATGAGACCGGAAGGACCGGGATCTTCATTATCGTCGGAGCGTCCTTTGGATCCAGCCGGCGGGCGTCCTTCACGGCGCCGACGCCGGGGGTCAGCGGATCTCCCGGATAAAGCGGCATGTCCTGGACCGATCCCCTCTGGACCCCGTTGTCCATACGGTAAGCGCCCTTCGGGTAAACATCCCCCTGGAAGTATCCGTCGTCACGCGGGTCGGAATAGATGATGCAGCCGATGGCGCCTTTCTCCGCCGCGACCTTTGGCTTGATGCCCCGCCACGAACCGCCGTATTTGGCTATCACGATCTTGCCTTTCACATCGATACCAAGCTTTTCCAGCTCGTCGTAGTCGTCGGGGATGCCGTAGTTCACGAAGACCAGGTCGCCCGAAACGTCGCCGTCAGCGGAGTAGGCGTTGTAGCTCGGAAGCTGCTCGGAGGTCTGGCCGGAGGTCGCGTCCTCTTTCAGCACAGGCTCGGCGAGCTTTGCCGTGAATTTCTCGGGAGCGGTCA
>JAHEEZ010000342.1 GCA_024640445.1 Acidobacteriota bacterium
TGAACCCGGCGGTTTCTCCCGATGGGCGCTATGTGGTTTACAGTTCGCGATCGAAACCGGGTACGTTAGGCATATGGAGAATGGATATTGACGGCGGCAACCCAAGACAGCTGGCCAATGATGGGGATTGGCCCAACGTCTCACCTGACGGGCGCTGGGTGATCTATACTGCGGTTGTTTCCGGGGTTCCCCATATTTGGAAGGTCTCGATCGACGGCGGTGAACCTGTGCGGCTGACAGAATATTTTTCAAGCCTCGGGGTCGTCTCGCCCGACGGCACGTCGATCGCCGGCATATACCGTGAGCAGGCGGGCTCCCCGGCGCAACTAGCCATTATTCCGTTTGAAGGCGGCCAGCCGACAAGCGTGCTTGACCTTCCTCCAGGCTATAACACTGTTGAAGTTTTCACAGGCGCTCTTCAGGTTCCCCATTGGATGCCAGACGGCCGCTCGATCGCGTACATCGCCACCGTCGATGGCGTGTCAAACATCTGGACTATGCCGATCGGCGGCGGCGCACCAAAAAAGTTGACCAATTTCACCACTGATCAGATCGCATTTTTCGACCTGGACCGCGACGGCAAGCCGAGCCTCTTCTCACGCGGAGGCACGACCAAAGACGTCGTCCTGATCAGCGGGTTCAGAAAATGAAACTTGAGATAGGCACAAAACTCGGACATTACGAGATCCTGTCGCAGATCGGCGAGGGCGGGATGGGCGAGGTCTATCTTGCTCAGGACAGCAGGCTAGACAGAAATGTCGCTGTCAAAGTGCTCCCGGCGGAACTCTCGAATGACGAAGACCGATTGCAGAGGTTCGAGCAGGAAGCCAAGGCCACATCGGCGCTGAATCATCCGAACATCCTGACCGTTTTCGATATCGGCGAACACGAAGGCTCTCCGTTTATCGTTGCCGAACTCCTCGAAGGCGAAGAGCTTCGCGATCGTCTTGATGAAGGCCTGATCCCGCTCCGAAAGACCATCGACTACGCACGGCAGATCGTGAGCGGCCTGACCGCCGCGCACGAAAAAGGCATCATCCATCGCGACCTGAAGCCCGAGAACCTGTTCTTCACAAGAGACGATCGCGTAAAGATCCTCGACTTCGGCCTCGCCAAGCTCCGGGAGACGGACAGCAGTGTCCACGGCTCCGAAGATGCGACAAGAAGAGCGCTGACGGATCCCGGAATGGTGATGGGAACGGCCGGCTATATGTCGCCCGAGCAGGTCCGCGGGGCTCCGATCGATCACCGCTCCGATATCTTCAGCTTCGGAGTGATCCTTTACGAAATGATCACGGGCAAACGGGCGTTTCAGGAGGAATCGCTGGCAGAGACGATGTCTGCGATCGTCAAGGAAGAGCCGCCGGAGATGACGGAGTCGAACCCGAACATCAGCCCGGGTCTCGAACGGATAGTGCACCGCTGCCTAGAGAAGAAACCTGAGAGGCGTTTTCAGTCGACGGCCGACCTGGGCTTTGCTCTGGAATCTTTGTCTCCATCAACAAGTTCGTCGGGCGAAAGTCGAACGGAAGCGATGCTGGCTCTCGACAGTTCGGCCGTACTGAGACCGGGCGGTTGGCGGCATCGCGTTTGGCAGATCGCATTCGCGATCTCCGCTGTACTGGCGCTCGTATTCGGCGTCTTGCTGTTTCGCGGGATCGGGACGACGCCGGATGAAGCGCCGCTCCGAAGATTCGCCATCTCGAAACCTTCAAAGATCTCACCGAACTGGAACGACTTTCTCGCGGTGATCTCGCCGGACGGTTCGCGCATTGCGTTCAATTGCCGTGAGGGCAACGCGGTGAGCATCTGCCTGCAAAACCTTGACAGCCTGTCAGTTCAGCGCGTGGCCGAAGGCCGCGACGCCGCTGACTGGTTCTTTTCGCCGGATGGAGAATGGTTGGGCATCGCCGATGAAATTGGCCTCTCGAAAGTATCCATCCGAGGCGGTGCGCCGCAAGTGGTCCATCGCTGGCTCGATAATGAGCCGGAGCGGAGCGGATATAGCTGGGGTTCGGACGGCTATATTCTATTTGGCACTGCGTCCGGGCTGCGGCGCGTGGCCGACGCAGGCGGTAAGCCGGAAGCTGTAACCGAGATCGCCTCCGGCAGCGAAGTTGCAGGTCATTATGCGCCCTCAATCATACCTGGCGGCCAACATGTCCTCGTAACGCTCGCCCGAGCCGACGGAGGCGCAACGGGCGGTCTGATCGACCTTAGAGATGGATCGGTCCTCGACCTCGGGATCAGCGGCCATAATTTTGTCTTCGTAGAGCCCGGCTGGATAGCGTTCCGGCAGGGAACGACGCTGCTGGCTTTTGCTTTTGATCCCGCTGATCCCAAACGACCCGCTAACCCGACGCCCATAATCCAGAATGTCGGCTCCAACCATTCGGTAGCAACCGACGGAACGCTCGTCTATATTCCTACGCGCGGCGAGTCCAACGCCAGGCTCGTATGGGTCGATCGAGACGGTCGGCCGACGGCTGTCGGCAACGAACGTCTCGAATACTCTCACCTTGATCTTTCTCCCGACGGCCGCCAGGCGTTGCTGAATGTCGAGGGCGGCGAGATCGACCTGATTGACCTTCAGAGCGGGACTCGGAAGCTGGTAGCGAACGGAGCGTTTCCGATATGGTCGTCAGACGGGAAGCTGGTGACCTACTCGGGATCTGACGGCCTCCGGAGGGAGCCGGTCGACGGCAGCGCTCCGTCCGAACTACTGGTTTCACACCCCGGGTTTCTGGTGCCGACATCATGGAATGCGGTTACCGGGGACCTGGCGTACTATGATCACCGTAAATTCGAAATATGGATCCGACAGGCTGACGGAAAAACCAGGCGGTTCCTTGATGGAACAGGTAGAAAACGGTCAGGCCGCTTCTCACCTGACGGCAAGTGGATGGCATTCGTAAGTGACGAGACAGGTGAATACCAGGTATATGTCACCGCTTATCCGGGCCCGGGCCCTACGGTGGCGGTTTCGACAAAAGGCGGATTGTCACCGATCTGGTCAAACGATGGCCGCGAATTGTTCTTTCGCCTGGGATCAAAGGTGCTGACTGCCCGCATGTCGAGCACCGAACCGCTCGGCTTCGACGTGCCTGTCGAACTCTTTGACGGTCCATACACCCTGGACCTGATGGGACATCAGCGAGAGGATGTGGGGCCCGACGGGCGATTTCTCATGGTCGAGAATAGTGACGACTTCCCGATTGTGATCGTGCAGAACTGGACGGTCGAACTCGAGCGCCTGGTGAAATGAACGTAGGCAAGCGATTGCCTTATTTCTTGAATGATCCGCTTAAGAGAATTATGACCCTGTCGAACGGAACAAGTTTAGGAAGATACGAGATCCGCTCGCTGATCGGCGTCGG
>JAHEEZ010000001.1:0-35277 GCA_024640445.1 Acidobacteriota bacterium
GGTTCCAGGTTCAAATTATCTGGTTCCAAAGAGTCTTTCCGTCACAATTGGAAAAGGAAACTCTCCTATCCACTTGGGCGCGGTTCGGGAATTCCTTGTCTGAGTTCAGCAATCTTGAAGCTAGGTAAATCCCTATTCTTAATTTCAAACCTGGAACCTGGAACTCGCGTTCATTGCCCTCGGTTGATCTTGATCTCGTAATTCACCGGCGGGATGCCGCCCTGCAGATTCCTCACGAAATAGTCCCAGCGCCTTCTCATCATATACAGGCTGTCCGCGCCGTATCCGTGCCTCGCGTTCGGGAAAATGATCAGGTCAAAATCCTTGTTCGCTTTGACCAAAGCGTCCACAACCAGATACGTGTTGTAAGGCGGAACATTATCGTCCACTCCGCCGTGAGCCAGGAGCAGTTTGCCCTTCAGGTTCTTGGCGTAATTCTGGTTGGCCTGCTCATCATAATTGGATTTGCCTCCCTCTCCTTCTTTTAAGAGACCTATGTATCGCTCGCCCCAGTCGTCCTCGTAGTTGCGGTTGTCGTGGTTGCCGGACTCAGAGATCCCGACCTTGTAAAAGTCCGGATACCTGAACATCGCCGCGGCGGTCGCGAATCCTCCGCCGGAATGCCCCCAGATCCCTACTTTGTCGAGATCGATGAACGCAAATCGCTCTGCGAGCTGTTTCAAAGCCCCGATCTGGTCTTCAAGCGTGTTGTCCGCCATATCCCCGTAGCAAGAATCGTGAAATGATTTCGAACGGTCGGGATTGCAGGTCCCGTCGACGACGACTACCACAAATCCGAGTTCCGCGAGCGACTGATGATCGCCCCTGGAAGCCGAGAACGACCTGGAGCCGACACCTCCGCCCTGCGGTCCCGGATAGATGTAATTCACGACCGGGTATTTCTTCGCCGGATCAAGGTTCGTCGGAGTGAACATAAGGCCGTAAAGGTCGGTCTTGCCGTCGCGCGCCTTGACCTTGATCGGCTGCGGCGGTTTCCAGCCCGTCGATGCGAGCCTGGCGACGGAAGTCTCTTCCAGCTTTGTGATCAGTTTTCCGTTCGCGTCTCTAAGGACCGTTACAGGTGCGATATCAGGCCTTGAATAAGAATCAATGAAGTAATCACCGTCGGGAGAAAGCGTTATCTGGTGATTTCCATTCTCAGGAGTAAGCAGTGTCAGGTTCTTGCCGTTGAATCCGACCCGGTAGAAATGGCTGAAGTAGGGATCATTTCCCTCTTCCCGACCGTTCGCCTCAAAGAAAAGGACGCGATTCTTCTCGTCCACTTTTAGCAGGCGCGTCACCACCCAATCGCCGCTCGTGATGGCGTTCTTCACTTTCCCGGTCTTCAGGTCATATAGGTAGAGGTGGCCCCAGTCGCTGCGCTCCGAATACCATATGAACTCGTCCGTTTCCGGCAAATAACGCCAGTTGATAGTCCCCTGACCCGATTCATATTGCGTGTCCACCTTCTCTTCGTAAACGTCCCGCACGTCGCCTGTGGCAGCGTCCGCGATCCGCAAATTTGCCTGCTTGTGGTCGCGCGTCGTAGAGACAAAAGCCAGTTTCGATCCGTCCGCGTTCCACTCGTTGTCGTCGAACTGCCCCGTGCAGGAAATGTCGTCGCATAGGGTTCCCCGGCGCGCATCGGGTTTCATTTTAAGCGGAACGATCTTGCCCGAATCGACTTCGATGATGATGCGCTCGATCCTGATTATGTCCTTATCCTGCGGGATCGGATATTTCCAGGCCTGCAGTTTCGGTTCGCCGACATTGGTCGAAACAAGATACATGTCGCTGACGTGGCGCTGGTCCTGACGGAAAGTAGCGATCTTCTTTGAATCGGGAGACCATATCAGGACCGGATTGTCGCTCTTGCGCCAGCCGGCGTTGTCGGTCGAGTAACCGTAGTTCTCGATCCCGTCTTTTGTCAGCTGCTTTTCTGATTTTGTTTCGGTATCGCGCACCCACAGGTTGTAGTCCCGGATGAATGCCTCGTACCTGCCGTCCGGAGAAGCCGCTCCGCCGCCGAGGGATCTTCTTCCTCCGTTTTCCGCTCCACCTTCAACACCGATCTCAGCAAGCGTCTTCCCGCTTGTGCGTTTGCCGCTCCGGGGATCGACAACTACAAACTCCTGACCTTCTGCGGTCGAGACCCTGTACCAGAACCGCCCGTCCTCCATCCATACAGGCCGGCCCGGAAGCCGGTCCACAAGCTTGTTCGTATTGAAGCCGAGCATCTCGACCGCCCGGTCATAATCTTTTTCTGTAAGCTGGCGATGCGGCGATGCCATCTGTTGACCAAATGCCGCCGCACACAAAATCGACACTAAAAGTACCGTAAATAGTCTTGCTTTCATCATCTTGTTTCTCTTTTCTTAGAAGGGATTTTTGGTGAACGTATGATATGCCCAAGCAAAATAAATGACAACCGAACCGGCCGGACATTGTGTTTGAACCGATCGCGAAGACAGCGGCCCCTGCGCACCGATATAGTTGTTGCGCAACGCAGTTTTCTAATCTACACTCCATAAAAATCAGGAGGTTCAACTTATGCCGAAATACGTGATCGAAAGGGAAATTCCGGGTGTAGGATCGCTTTCACCCGAGGAACTGAAAGGCGTGTCACAAACATCCTGCGGGGTCCTTAGCCAGATGGGACCGCAGATCCAGTGGGTTGAGAGCTTCGTGACCGCGGACAAGGTCTATTGCATCTACATAGCCCCCGACGTCGATTCCGTCAGGGAACATGCTGAAAGAGGCGGCTTTCCCGCAAACAGTATTTCGGAAGTTAAGACCAAGATCGATCCTACAACTGCCGAGTAGTTGAGACACACCAGCTCCTGAACTGACCAGACAGTGCCGCCGTGCGGCGCTGTCTTTGTCGTTTTGGGGCGAAAGCGTTAGAATTTTGGTTTGAGCTTTTTTGTTTATTTCATTCAGTTATCATAGATGTCCGGAGATTTTATGAGCGTCGAAGTCGTAATGCCGCAGATGGGAGAGTCGATCACGGAAGGCACCATCTCAAAATGGCTTAAGAAGGTTGGCGACAAGGTGGAGCGTGACGAACCTCTTCTTGAGATCTCGACCGACAAGGTCGATGCCGAGGTGCCGGCGCCGCAGTCCGGAACACTACTCGAGATCAGGTATCAGGAAGGCGATACGGTCGAGGTTGATACGGTTGTGGCTGTGCTCGGCGCGGAAGGCGAGCAGCCCGCTGCCGCGGCTTCCAATGGAAACTCCTTGGAAGTAGATTCCCCCGATCCGGAACCTGTCGAAGAAGCAGCCGCGCCTGAGCCGGCAGCCGAAACACCGGCTCCAGTCGAAACTCCCGCCGCGCCCGCGGTATCCGGAAGCGCCACCGACGTCGTGATGCCCCAGATGGGAGAGTCGATCACGGAAGGTACAATTTCAAAATGGCTTAAGTCGGTAGGTCAAAAAATCGAACGCGACGAACCTCTTCTCGAAATCTCCACGGACAAGGTCGACGCGGAGGTTCCCTCTCCCGTTGCGGGCACGCTTTTGGAGATCATCCACGGTGAGGGTGAGACGGTCGAGGTTGACAAGGTCCTGGCAAGGATAGGCGCAGAGGGCGGCGTTGCAGCCCCTTCGATGCCGGCATCAACACCCGCTCCAAAACCTGAACCGGTCACTGTGCCGGAACCCGTCAAAACCGAAGCTCCAGCCGAGATCCGGCAGGCTCCTGCGGCTGCATCGGTTGCCGCATCGGGTTCGAACGGACACGGAAAAGCTCAGAAGGATATGACGGCGGCGGAACTGCGAAAAACCAAGAGCAGCCCTCTCGTCAGAAACATCGCCAAAGAACACGACATCGACATCTCACGGATCGATGGCACCGGAATGAACGGCAGGGTGACCAAAAAGGACATTCTTTCGTTTATCGAATCCGGCGCCGCCCGCTCGCCTCAGGACCTAATTGCGAAACCGGCGGTCATCGAGACCCCTTCGCCTGTGGTACAGCCATCGCCTGAACCGGTCCGAGAGGAATCCCGGCCCGTTGTGCCGGCCGCTCGTCCGACGTCGACGGTCGGAGACCGGGTCGAGCCAATGTCCGTGATGCGGAAGAAGATCGCGGAACATATGACGTCGTCTAAGCAGACTTCGGCCCACGTTTCGTCGGTTTACGAGATCGATATGACGAACGTCGTGAAGTTCCGCGACCGAAACAAATCCGATTTCCATCAGCGGTACGGCACAAAGCTTACGTTCATGCCCTTCATTTTCCAGGCCGTCACGGCGGCGCTGAGAAAATTTCCGATCGTCAACTCTCAGGTCGCCGGAGACCAGATCGTTTACAAGGGAGACATCAACCTTGGAATGGCCGTGGCGCTGGACTGGGGACTTATCGTTCCGGTCATACGCCGCGCGGATTCGCTTTCGCTTGCAGGACTCGCCCAGACGGCGAACGACCTTGCTGAGCGAGCCCGCACCAAGAAGCTTAATCCTGACGAGGTGCAGGGCGGAACGTTCACGATCACGAACCCGGGAGTGTTCGGGGGACTTTTCGGGACACCGATCATCAACCAGCCGCAGGTCGCCATCCTTTGCGTGGGAACGATCGAAAAGAGGCCCAAGGTGATGACCACCGCTGAAGGTGACGACTATATAGGTATCAGGTCAATGGCTTACTTCGCGCTGACGTACGACCATCGTGTCGTTGACGGCGCCGACGGAGAACAATTCCTTTCGTTTGTGAAGGAATATCTGGAAAGCACGGAGTTCAGCATTTAGCAGCACCGCGTGGGGTTCGCGGCGGCTTCGGTTGGAATCTCCGCCATGTTGATCATTTTTTAAACCAATGCGCCAGGAAAGGAATTGGCCGAAAACGCCAATCTCCTTAACAAGTTACGATCCCCAAATTCTAAGAACCCGGTTCACTGACAATTGCCGGAAAAATAAATTGTCGTTGACAACTCATTTTCTAATTTGGTACGTCTTAGGGGTGCTCTCTCAAAGCGACTTTTTCAACCAGTACAATCAGGCCCTTTCTTCAAGGAGTTACATCATGTTGCGTAAAATCAATGGTATTCGTTTTTCGGCGTCCTTGCTGGCGCTTTCTATGATCTTTGGAATTGCGACCGTCTTCGGACAGGACAATCAGGTCAGGTCGCTGGCCAACGGCCAGAAATACAAGATCGAGGGTGTTGTCGTCGCAACTGACGCCAACAGTTTTTTAGTTCGCGACGAGACGGGCAATGACACCAAAGTGATAATTTCGCCCAATGCGAGCATTAAGTCGAACAGCTTTTGGGGAAGCGGCGATTCGTTCCCTGCCACAAGCATCATTCGCGGCTTGAATCTCAAGGTTGAGGGACGAGGAGACAGTTCCGGAGCGTTGGCGGCCACCAAGATCCGCTTCGACAAGAGCGATCTGGAGACCGCGCAGTCGATCGATACCCGCGTGGCTCCGGCCGAAGAGAGGATCACTGCCACCGAGCAGAATGCCGAGAGAATGTCCGGTCAGATCGATGAACTGATGGCTATTTCGAACGCCGCCAAGGGCGGCGCAAAGGCCGCCCAGGACACCGCTGACGCGGCTGTCGCAGGTGTTAACGCGACCAACCGCCGCATCTCAGCGATCGACGATTTTGTCGTTCAGTCCTCGTCTACTGTGAACTTCAAAGTGAACAGTTACAAGCTTTCCAATGAAGCCAAATCCGAATTGGACGGCGTGGCCGCTACGGCGCTTACGCTTAGAGGATACGTTCTCGAGGTAACGGGTTTTGCTTCTGCAGACGGAAGCGCCCAGAAGAACAAGGTTCTCAGCGAGCGCAGGGCACAGGCCGTTATCGATTACCTCGTCACGACCCACAACATTCCGCTCCGAAGGATCGGTCGCGGCTACGGCTACGGTGAAACCAACGCAGTTGCTGACAACAGTACTCTCGAGGGTCGCCAACAAAACCGTAGGGTTGAGGTAAAAGTCCTCGTCAGCCGAGGAATCAACCAAAACGTTGAGGTTCGCTCGACCGCTGACGCCGACGACGGAACTCGCTAACTCGTACGAAGAATTTGCCCCGGCAGGGCCTGACAAGAATTTGATCCGCCGGGGCATTTTCATTTTCAAGGAATTACGGGCGGACGATCTGAAAGGGTTGTCCGCCCTCCCATCCATCTCGGGGAAACCCGTTTGCCTCCCTTTCCGTAACAACGCCGGTCATATTTCGCATTCATACTCCCCTTAGGCCAAGAGGTACCAGCAATGATTCGAGTTTTTCCAATAGTTTCAATCGTGCTCATTTCCGTCTTGGCGGCGATGGCCCAAAATCCGGTCGGCACGCCTCCGCCGCTTGTGGTTGAGGACAACGAGGTTCTGAAGATCGATTCGCGTCTGGTGGTCGTCCCCGTCGCTGTTGTCGATGGAAACGGTCAGCCCGTTCCCGGACTGACAATGGAAGACTTCATTATTAAGGAAGGTTCGAGGATCCAGCAGATCACGGAAGTGTCAGCTGCTGAAAAGGTCCCGCTGGAGATCGCCGTTCTCTTCGACATTTCGGGAAGCACTGATCCAATGTTCAAGTTCGAGCAGGAGACGGCGGCAAAGTTCCTGCAGGAGGTGATGCGTCCTATCGACCGCGCCACGATATTTACAATAGGGGAAGAACCAAATCTGGTTCAGAACCGCAACGTAGCTTTCGAGTCGATTGCGACGATCAAAGGGCTGCAGCCTACTAAAGGGCACACCGCCTTTTTTGACACGGTTTCGGCCGCTGCCGTTTATCTTCGTCTGAACGCTCCCCCGAAAAGCCGCAAAGTCATCATCACGATCTCGGACGGCGAGGACAATACAAGCGACGGGATCAGGCAGGGAAACCTCAAGATCTATGCCGAACTCGACCGACAGAAGAACACTTTGACCACCGCTAAACTTCGCGACTTCCTCTCCGAACGAAGGAACGCCGTGCGGCTCGCCGAGCAGAGGCGCACACTGCAGAAGCTGCAGGATGCGGACACGGTCTTCTATTCGATCAACCCGGCCGGCAGTTCGTATAAGCTCAACAAGATCAGCGTCGCGGGACAGGACAATATGGAGAAGTTTGCGGTGGATACAGGTGGAATGGCCTTTCTTCCCAAATTTCTGCCGATTGACCTGAAAAGCAGCTACGAGTCGAACGCCAACCTGCAGGCAAATACAACCACTCTTGAATTGATCTTCCGGCAGCTCGCAAATGAACTGCAGGCGCAGTACCTGGTTCAGTATTATTCGGACGGCGATTATCAGCTGAATGAATACGTCAATCTTGACGTCACGCTAGGCGGCGGGAAGACGCACCGTGTAAGAGCCCGGCAGGGATACTTCGTAAAGGAACAGCAGTAGTGATTGAAAAGGCCCGCTGATCAATTTCCGATCCGCGGGCCCATACTTTGAATCAGACAGCGATCACTTATCGTCGATCGCGACCTTTCCCATGGTCATGTTTGCGTTGTCGGGTTCCACTTCTCCCATTACGTAAGGATCGTCGATCGCAACATTCCCCATCAACGGCTCGATTCCCCCCATCGTCGGATACTCCTCGACAGGCCTTTCAACAGCGACCGCCCCCATAACCATTGGTGATTCTTCGCGTCCGAACAACGAGGTAAAGCCGATCCCCGCCATGAATGCCAGCAGCACACTTGCGACGGCTCCCCATATCTTTCGCATCCTCTGCTTCGCCGCCCGCCAGCCAACAGGACAGTCTTTTGTAATAACTGTGCCGTCAGTTCTGCGGTAAAATCGCGCGCAGACGCGCCCTTCCGCGTTCATTATCAGGCTTTCCGCTTCGGCCCTTGTCATCGCCGAAAGATTGTAAACATTCATGTTGCAGTCGCCGCAAAGCCTTTTGCGTTCCGTGCCGTACATCTCGTCCCAGTTCGCTGAACAGGGGCTTGCTACTTTTATGTTGTTGAGCGGGCTTGTATACCGTGCCATTTTTCCTTTCCTCCGTGTTGTCGCGTGACACGCCGACGGCGTGAAATGTTCCGTCTGAACGGACCGCACGGGTTCGCTTGCAGCACAAACTTGAAAAGTATTTGGAACGGACAGGAACCGGAGCTACGGATTTCGCTTGAACTTGTGGGTGACCGGCCGGCGCCTTCCGAGGCCAATGGCGTTCTTCGAGATGATAAGCGTAGGTGGAAGCTGACGACGCTTGAATTCATTGGGGGGAGATTCGACCTTGTTCAAAAGGCTGTAGACCAGTTCTGAGTCGTGACCGCGATCGATTATCTCCGAAGGGGGCAGTTTGTTTTCGAAGTAGAGTTTCAGGATCGGGTCCATCACCTCATAAGGCGGAAGAGAATCCGAATCGTACTGATTCGGCGCAAGCTCTGCAGAAGGAGCCTTTTCAATTATTTCGTGCGGAATGATCTCCTTGTCCGCGGCAGCGTTTATCTGGCGGGCGACGGCATAGGCCTCTGTCTTCAGCACATCGCCGATCACGGCGAGCCCTCCGTTCGTATCGCCATAAAGTGTGCAGTATCCAACCGCGAGTTCCGATTTGTTGCCCGTTGCAAGTACGAGCCTCCTTTCAGCGTTTGAGATCGCCATCAGGATCACGCCCCTCAACCGCGACTGCATATTCTCTGCCGCCAGGTTTTCGCCGCCTTTTTCGGGCTTTCTGAATTCGAGTTGATCGAGAAGCGTTTCAAAGGCGTCCGAGATCGGCTCTATCCTCGATTCGCAACCGAGATTCGCGACGAGTTTCTCGGAATCCTTCACGCTGCCTTCTGAGGAAAAAGGCGACGGCATCATCACACACAACACGTTTTCCGGTCCGAGCGCCTCGCACGCGAGAGCAGCGACCAATGTCGAATCGATTCCGCCGGAAAGCCCGAGAACCGCTTTTTGGAAGCCATTCTTGTGAGCGTAATCGCGTATCCCGAGCACGAGAGCTCGGCGGACCGATTCGATCTCGTCACCGGTGATCCCACGCGAGTCCGGTTTTCTGACGTCAAGTTCGACAGTTTCGACGAACTCTTCAAATGCCGTTGCCTGAAGGATTATGTCGCCTTCCTCGTCAGCAACCAGGCTTGCTCCGTCAAAAATAATTCCGTCATTGCCTCCGACAAGGTTTACGAAGACGATCGGCACTTTCTCCGTCCTCGCACGATGGGCGACCATGTCGCAGCGCAGTTTGATCTTGCCCTTGTTGTACGGCGAAGCGTTCACCGAGACGATGAGGTCGGCGCCCATTCCGATCAGCTCATCCGTCGGATCGTTCTCGTACAGCCTCCCCTTCCAGAACGTCTTGTCATTCCAGAAATCCTCGCAAACGGCGACGCCGATCTTCGTACCGTCGATCTCGAACAATCGGCGATCCTTCCCCGGCTCAAAATACCTCGGGTCGTCGAATACGTCGTATTCCGGAAGGAGCGTCTTGTCCGCGTAGCCCAGAAGCACGCCATCGTGGATAACCGCCGCGGAGTTGAACAGCCGCCGCCCATCCTCTTCCGGATTAGGACGAATAGTTCCGATAATGGCGGTAATACCTTTGGTAGCGGGTATGATCTCTTCGAGCGGGTCGGGAGAATGCCTGATTATGTCGGGGTCCTGGAACCAGTCCTGCGATGTGTAGCCATGGGTTGAAAGCTCCGGAAGGACGACCAGATCGGAACCTTCGCGCTTCGCAGTTTCGATCGCGCGCAAAATTTTAGCGACATTTCCATCAATGTCGCCGTTCGTCGTGTTGATCTGGCCGATCGTAACCTTCATCAGTTGCGCCGGTTGGCCCGCAAAATCGCCGCGCTAGTCGCCTTTCTCGGAATGCTTGACCATCGTCAAACGGTTGCCGCGTTTGTTGTAGCTGACCTTGTCCATGATGTTGTAAATGAACATCACTCCGCGTCCGGATGTCTTGAAGAGATTCTCCGGATCCCTCGGATCCGGGATCTCGTTCACGTTGAAACCCTCGCCTTCGTCTTCGATCGTGAATTTCGCTTTTTTTGGCGAGATGTCGACCGAGATCCTTACAAGTTTGTTCGAGTCGAACTTGTTTCCGTGTTTGACGGCGTTGACGAACGCCTCGTCCAAGGCGACAAAGAGATTCGAACGCTCGGGTTTTATCACACCCAGTTTCTCCACCCTTTTCATAAGGTATTCGAGAATGTCATCCATCAGGGTGATGACGCTCGGCACCTCGAAATCGATCTTTTCCCGGCGTTCCTTCATTTCAGGGCCGCGATCGATGAACTTTGATTTGTAGTTGAGGGCCGTCTTCACGAGGCTGACAAGCTCTTCTTCGTTGAACTCGTCGCGTTTGAAATGCTTCAGACAGATCTTGAAAGCCTTTAGGTCGCTTCTTTTCTTGCCCGAGATCTCCGGCAGGCATTCCAGCTCTTGATGGCCGTTGCTGCCCGAACCGAGGACAAGATGATTCCCGTCGAGATCCGTGATCACCACATCAAAATCACCGCCTTCTGCAAGTTCAACGGCTTTTTCAAGCTGGTCGGTGGTTATGACCTCGTGCCCGAGCTTCGTATACTCTTCGTTAAGAGCTGAAGCCAGGTCGTCATAATCATCGATTATTAGAATCTTTCTGGGCATTCTCGGCAGACTTCCGGAATATACTGTTGCTTTGGGAATAAAAGGCCTTTGCAAAAAACCCTACGTTCAAATAAAGTCTTTGGTTGCAGATAATAACTCAACCCGCCCCCCTTATCCACCGATGACGCGGCAGTCTTCAAGAATACACGACCACCTCTTAAGCTTCAAACCGCTTTCGCAGTACAGTTTTAAGGAACGGATGCTGATCCGCAGCGCCGATCTGGGACTCTATTCGGTGATCTCTGCGATCGGAAAAACTATAAGGTTTGACAAGATGGAAGGGTGGACTGACCTTAAGATCGAGGGCATGGAGACCTTTGAAAAGGCGTTTGCCAAAATGCCTCCTTCTATCAACGCATTCTGGCACAACAGGCTGTTCCTGATGACCTGGTTCTGGCGCGGTTTCGATTCCGGCATCGTCGCATCCGACAGTTTCGACGGCGAATACATTGCGAGAACCGCCCAGAGGTTTGGATTCAAGGTGATCAGGGGTTCGTCGACCCGCGGCGGATCGAGGGCGCTCAAGCAGATGGTGCGGTACACAAGAGAAGGGCTGAGGATGAGTCTTACCGTTGATGGTCCGAAGGGGCCCCGGTACAAGGTCAAGCCCGGGATCATAATGCTCGCGGCGAAGACCGGGGTGCCCATAGTCCCTATGCTGCCGGAAGCGAAGAAGTTCTGGGCGGTGAACAGCTGGGACAAACTGCAGATCCCAAGGCCTTTCACACGGGCGAAGATGTTTGTCGGGGAACCTGTTTTCGTGTCAGAGAAAGATGCGGAACACAGTCTCAACGAGAAGCGGGAAGAGCTTCAGTCGGGACTCGACCAGCTTGCAAAGCGGGGAGAGGAATGGCGTCTAAGCGACTAGAGGTTGATTTTCCATTACCGCTTGTTGGCGATAGAATGTTTCCGGAAGACCCTTCCAGGGAGGCATGACAATAGGCACGGGCGTACAAACTCGAAACTCGCGCAGGCGCGAATCAGGAAGCCTAACCAAACTCAAGATCGCGCTCGGCCTGACTTTCGTCTATATGATCGCGGAGGCCGCCGGAGGATGGGTCACCAACTCCCTCGCGCTTCTGGCAGACGCCGGCCACATGCTTACCGACGTCGCTTCGCTCAGCCTCACACTCGGCGCGATATGGTTTGCCGAACGTCCCGCGCCTCCAAACAAGACTTACGGATATTACAGACTTGAGATACTTGCCGCCTTCGTGAACGGGGTCGCACTTGTCGCGATCTCTATCTGGGTCATTTACGAAGCCTATTCACGCTGGATCTCTCCTCCGGAGATCTTTGGAGCGGGACTAACTGTCATCGCTGTCGGAGGCCTCCTTATCAACCTTGCCGCAGCGTGGCTGCTCCACGGCGACCACAAGCACGACCTGAATCTTAGAGGTGCCTGGCTCCACGTTATGGGAGACGCTCTCGGATCGGTCGCCGCTATAGGCGCCGGCGCGCTGATCCTCATCTTCGGATGGCTTTGGGCGGACGCGGCGGCGAGTATTCTAATAAGCCTGATCATCATCTTCGGAGCTTGGAAGCTTATCCGCGACTCGGTCAACGTGCTTCTCGAAGCCACTCCGTCGCATATACACGTTGTGGCGGTCGAAGATTCTCTGCGGCGTGTGGACGGCGTGCTCGACGTCCACGACCTTCACGTCTGGACGATCACATCCGGTATGGAAGCGCTGAGTGTCCACGTTGTGCACGACGAGACCGTTTCCCAGAACGAACTTCTTGGGAAGATACGGGACAGGATCTCCGCCGATCACGGCATCGACCATCTGACGGTTCAGGTAGAGACCGCAACCGGAGAAAGTGCTGAAGCACATCCCTGCTTCTCAGGCGTCAATTGCTTCGAAACGGTACCAGGCGGGGCCGATGTTCGAAGTGCAGGCGCAGAGTGAGCGTCGCCCGGCAGGCTGAAGAGATATGAACGACCACGAATCCAATGACGAACTGATCGACAAACTGCTTGAAAAGATAGATCTGGAAGAACTCGTATCGAAGGTCATAGACAAGCAAAAGCAGGAGGCCTTGAAAGCCGCGCCACCGGAAGCATGGTTTTTGGGTCCGAAGGCGGAACACGGTGAGGTGTGGCTGGCGACGATCGACCATATCCTCCGCGACTACATTCACTGGCGCCGCAACTACTTTCCCGAAGATCCGATCATCGTCGACCGCGAAAGACTTAAATCGCACGAGCCTTGGGTCGAGACCTTGAAAGGCGAGATCGATTCTATTCTGAACCAGCTGAAAGCGCACTTCCCTTTCTATTCCCCGCGCTACATCGCCCATATGATCTCGGAACAAACGTTTCCGAGCGTCGTCGGGTATTTCGCGGGAATGCTTTACAACCCGAACAACGTGACGGAAGAGTCTGCACCGATCACGGCCTCTCTTGAACTGGAGGTCGGAAGGATGATCGCCGAAATGCTCGGCTACAATCCCAGGAAGGCGTGGGCGCATATCTGCTCTGGAGGAACGCTCGCGAACCTTGAAGCTCTATGGATCGCCAGGACCGTACAGTTCGTTCCTTTGATGGTCCGCGATTACTGCGAATCTCATGACGTCCGTGACTTCGGGGCGAGAACGCCGGACGGAAACTCCGCACCGATATTGGAACTGTCCCCCGCTGAACTGATCGGCCTTCGGCCAAACGATTCGATAGGAATGATACGGGCGCTCGCCGAGCATATGATCGGCCGGGTCGGCGACGGAGTCTATTCGGACATCAACGCATTCATGGCGCAAAGCCGCTTTAACGTCGCGCATTCCGGACTTCATGCGATCTTCTCAGAAACCGGGCTCAAACCCGTGGTCTTCGTGTCAGAGGCGGCGCATTACAGCATTCGGAAAGCGGTAAATATTCTCGGTTATGGCGAGGACTGCGTCCGTTCCGTACCTGTCGAACCGCATTTCCGAATGAACGCAGACGTGCTGAAAGAAAAATTGTTTGGACTTGATGAAAACCTGTACGTCGCAGCGGTGATAGGCGTCGCGGGCACGACTGAAGAAGGCGCGGTCGATCCGATACATAAGATCAAGTTCATCCGCGACGAACTTGAGACCAAAAAGAACCGTTCGTTCTGGTTCCACATAGACGCTGCCTGGGGAGGCTATGTCAGGAGCGTATTCACGGGACTCGGCCTCGAAGAGGACGGCGACCCGCGAAAACCCCTAAAAGACATCTGCGAGGAATACAAGAACGCCGTCGCGATAAGTGAGGAAACCGAGGTCCGGCTGCTTCATTTCGAAGAGAATGGGATGAATGAGGGCCACAAGAAACTACATTTGGAGTGGGCGGATTTTGAGGTCTATTCTGCGTTCCTCGCGATGCCTGACGCAGATTCGATCGCGGTCGATCCGCACAAACTCGGCTACATTCCTTATCCGGCAGGTGTGATCGCGTTCCAAAACAAGCTTGTGACTGAATTGGTGATCCAGAAGGCGCAGTACATTACCGATGAGATCGGCGGCATAAAGAGCACGGAAAAGGAAGCCGAAGTCACGGCAGTCGGGCCGTACATCATCGAGGGCTCAAAACCCGGCGCGGTCGCCGCCGCGTGCTGGCTGTCCCACAAAACGATCCCGCTTACATACCAGGGACACGGTCGTCTCATAAAGACGTCGCTTCTGAACACGCAAAAGCTTGCGCGTTACATCAATCTTCACAAGAAGCTGTTCGACACGATCGAATACGACCTGTACGGCCAGCTTAGGCCCGGGATTCAGAAATTCACATTTGAGATCCTCTGCGAGCCGGATACGAATCTTGTCTGTTTTCTTTGTGTTCCGATGAAAGATGACAAGGACGGAGAACTCGTTCGCGACGGCTACTTCAAACTCGCCGAGATCAACGAACTTAATGAAAGCATTTACAAGCGGGCGACGATCAGAAACCGGCCGGGAAAGAGAAAAACGCCATACTCGCAGGAATTCTTTGTCTCAAGAACGATCCTGACACACGAACAATATCACCCGGGATCGATCTCCGGCCTTCTTGAAAAACTCGATTTCAGCATCTTCGAATACGAGAAGAATGGACTTTTCGTCCTTCGCTCCGTCGTGATGAACCCGTGGCACTTCCTCGCTGAAAAGCAGGGCAAGAACTATCTTTACGACTTCATCGTGAACCTCCACCAGATCGCCCGGGACATTCTGAATCCCTGAAACCCGGCTTGCCAAATATGATTCAAATCATATTTGGCAAGCCGGGCCGATAATAGACTTCCAGTTGAGCTAAATCCAGACCACTTGTAAGCCTGCCAGTCGCGACTTCGCGGCGAGCATGTTCCGGAGACGGGTGCTGATGCTTCAACTGAAAGTCCAGGTACCGGATGCCGAATATCACCAAAATCTGATCTCGTGTCAGGTCGCCTGCCCTGTCCACACCGACGCGAGGGGTTACGTCCGTGCCATCGCGCGGGGTGATTTCGAAGAGGCTTACCTGATTGCTCGCGGCCCAAATCCGTTCGCATCGATCTGCGGTCGTATCTGCGGCGCTCCGTGTGAAGCGGCGTGCCGGCGAGGCAAGGTCCCTAGGGTTGACGATGACGGGAAGTTCGTCTCTGCGGACCGGCCGATCGCGATCCGCGCCCTAAAACGGTTCGCCTGTGAGGAAGCGGGCCCGGAATCCGTGCCGGTGCCGGAACTCCTGGAAAAAGTAAAGAATTTTGTGCCGCCTGTCGCAGCCCGAGCTGATGAGATGGCGGCACTTCTGCGTTCGGGGATCAAAGGGTCTTTCGACAAGGCGGAAGGAAAGATCGCGGTCATCGGGGCGGGACCCGCAGGCTTGTCGGCCGCGCACGATCTCGCGCTGATGGGATTTTCTCCGGTCGTGTTCGAATCGGAACCCGTTCCGGCGGGAATGCTGGCGCTGGGCGTCCCCGCATACAGATTGCCGCGCGAGATCATCGAGAAGGAAATAGATGTTATCCGGGCACTCGGAGTCGAGATCCGCTGCGGCGTCAGGATAGGCAAGGATATCTCGTTCGCCGACCTCAGAAAGGAATATGCGGCAGTGATAATTGCCGTCGGGGCTAAGTCTTCAAGGAGCCTCGGGCTGAAAGGTGAGAACGGCCCTGGTGTTTTCGGCGGGGTAGACATCCTTAGGTCGGTCTCGCTCGGAGAGAAGCTCGAACTCGGGAATGAGGTTGTGGTCATCGGCGGCGGCAATGTCGCCTATGACGTGGCAAGAACCGTGATCCGGCAGATCGCCTACGACACGGCCAGAACCGCGGCCAGGCTTGAGGGCACGTCGCGCGTCCGACTCGTTTCGCTGGAAAGCAGCGAAGAGATGCCGGCCGATACCGTTGAAATAGTCGAGGGCGACGAAGAGGGGATCGAGCGCCGCAACGGCTGGGGGCCCCTCGAGATCGTTCGAAATGGGGAAGGTATCGTAACCGGGGTCTCTTTCCGTAAATGTCTGAGCGTTTACGATGAATCGCACAAGTTCGCGCCAGTGTACGACGACAACGACCGGATGACAGTGGAATGCGACACGGTCCTTCTCGCCGTCGGCCAGTCGCCCGTGCTCGATTTTCTGAAGGATGGGGGCGAGGACATCGCAATATCCGGCGGAGGATGGCCGCAGGTCGACGGAAACACACTTCAATCTTCCGCAAAGGATGTTTTCGTCACAGGAGACCTAGCGCACGGTACGAAGCTGCTCATCGACGCCGTAGCATCGGGAAAGGCGGCGGCTCGTTCGATCTACAGGAGTCTGACAGGAAAACGGCTGGAACAACACGCCGTCACCTCTCACATAGTTCTTGAAAGGTACCGTCGGGAACAGGGTTACGAGTCGATCCGCCGGGTCGGCGTCCCCGTCGCCGATCCCGGTGACCGGCTTTCGGAACCCGAAAAGATCGTTGAGACCGGTTATACGCCGGAGCTTGCCATGCGCGAAGCGTCGCGCTGTCTGGACTGCGGAGTAACGCCGGTCTTTGACGGCCTGCGCTGCGTCCTGTGCGGCGGCTGTGCGGATGTCTGTCCGACGCAGTGCCTGAAGCTGGTCTCCCTTTCCGACATTTTCCCGAGCAGCGAGATTGACGATCTGATAGGGCAGGCGATCGGCATTGAAGCCGATCGGGACGCCAATTCCGCGATTCTCAAAGACGAGGACCGGTGCATCCGCTGCGCCCTTTGCGCCACGCGCTGCCCGGTGGAGGCGATCACTATGGAAAGGGTCGCGTTTTCAACCAACTGGAGTTCAGTATGACTACCAAACCCGGAGAAAAGAGATCGCGTTTCGATCCGGATCCGATGCCCAGGCGGGATTTCCTCGGCCTCTCGGCGCTTGGCGCCGCGGCGGCCGCTCTCCTCTTCTCAATGTTCGGCATGCTCAGACTTCCGAAGGCGGCAGTACTTACTTCACCTTCGAAGAAGTTCAACGTATCGCTGCCGGACACACTGCCGGAAGGGGAGGCCTTTGTTCCCGAGGGAAGGTCGGTCGCGGTGTTCAAGGACACCGCCGGAGTTTTCGCTATCTCGACCACCTGCACTCACCTTGGCTGCGTCGTGAAACCGACCACCCAGGGTTTTGAGTGTCCTTGCCACGGTTCGCGATTCGCCAAGGACGGCGTAGTAACCAAAGGACCCGCGCCGAAGGCATTGCCGTGGCTTAAGATCACCGAAAGCGGAGGCACCTACCAGGTCGACGAAGAGGATCAGGTGGCGCCGGGGACGAAGATATGAGTTCGGAAGCCGCAAACCCTTCCGCCCTTCGCGGAATATGGGACAACCTGAAGAGCACTCCGAAGCGAATGTATGGGTCCGCGTTCCGGTCGGGATCTCCCAAGACTGACCGGACCCGTTCTTCGTTTGTGTTCGGCAACGTATTCCTTCACCTCCATTCAGTCAGGACCCACATATGGAGCCTGAAGTGGAGCACGACAATGGGGCTCGGGATCATGACCACGGCGGCGTTCTTCATTACGCTGGTCACCGGCATACTCCTGATGTTCTATTACAAACCGTATCCGGATGTCGCCTATCAGTCGATGAAGGACATACACTTCGTCGTTCCGACGGGCCGGTTCATAAGGAACATTCACCGCTGGGCCGCCAATCTCATGGTCGTTGCGGTGATACTCCATATGGCGAGGACGTTCTTTACCGCGTCCTACAGGAAGCCGAGAGAGTTCAACTGGCTTGTCGGATGGGGACTTCTTGTAACGACGCTCGCTCTGTCGTTCACGGGCTATCTCCTTCCCTGGGACCAGCTTGCATACTGGGCGATCACAATCGGCGCAAACATCGCACAGTCGCCGAGGGAGATCACCGACGCTCTTGGAATGACCCAGTATCTGGACATTGGCGGGCTGCAAAGGATGATCCTCCTGGGCTCCGACGAGGTCGGGGCGGAAGCGCTCATACGCTTCTATCTCCTCCACGTAATGCTGCTTCCGATCGTCCTCTTGCTTCTTATGGCAGTCCATTTCTGGAGGATCAGAAAGGACGGCGGGATTGCCAGGCCCGACGACGCAGACGAGCTTGTGAGCACCGACCCGAAAGAGAACTACCCCGTCTTCACGGACGATCCCCAGAAGACCTATCAACTCGCGGCGGTTGTAAAAGGAACGACTCCGGCGGTAGGAAACGGTCCTGAGCGCACGCTGCCCTCGATGCCCCACCTTTTCTATGCAGAGCTTGGCGTCCTTATGCTGACGACCTTGATATGCCTTGCGCTGGCTCTCATCTCTGACGCTCCTTTGAAGGAAATAGCGAACCCGATGATTCCGGAGAATCCGGCGAAGGCCCCCTGGTACTTCCTCGGACTTCAGGAGATCGTCTCGTTCTCGGCGTTCACGGGCGGGATTGGGATTCCCGCGCTCTGCTGGCTGGGACTGGGACTGATCCCCTTCCTGGACCGGGAGCGGTCAGGCTCCGGCAAGTGGTTCGGAGGGCCGGGGGGATGGACGCTGTTCAAATGGTCTTTGCTTGTCGGTTTCGGCGCCTCGGTCGGCATCGAGGCGTTTGCAATACACTTTGGCTGGCTAAGGGAGTGGTTCCCTTCAATTCCACAGCTCGCCATAACGTTTATTAATCCGGGAACGGTACTGACCCTGATCTACGCACTCTTTTCGGTCTGGACCGTACGCCGGTACAACTCCACCAGGGCCGGCGCGGTCGCGCTGTTCACCTGTTTCCTTTGCGGTTTTGTCGTGCTGACCGTTGTCGGCACTTACTTCCGGGGGCCAAACTGGGAGTTTTACTGGTCGCCGTCGGATTGGCCGGGGCACTAGATTATGAAAAAGAATAAGTATCTGCTGCTGTTTTCCAGCATTGGGGTGTTCCTTCTTTTGGTCTACGCCGCGGCTTCCGAGAATTTCTTTAAGGAATGGCAGGCGATCCAGGCTGAGGCCAAGTCTTCGGAGGGACCGATCGATGTCCGTCTGCGGCAGATAATCAATCCGTCCCTCAAGACCACTGACCGGTGCGTCTCCTGCCATGTCGGAATGGCGCCGGGCGAGACGGTCGTATCCCATCTGCGTGTCGCCGCGCCTCACAAGCCGGTCGTGCATTCGCCCATCGAGATGGGCTGTACGACCTGTCATGCCGGTCAGGGCCTCGCTACTGAAAGACTGGACGCTCACGGAGACGTGGATTTCTGGCCGGAACCGATGCTTCCGGCGAAGTACGCCTACGCAAGTTGCGGGAGGTGCCATACACCTTTGGAAGTGCCGAACACCAAACGGCTAGAGGCGGCAAAGAATACGTTCGAGCGACTGGATTGCTACGCCTGTCACAGACTCGACGGAAGGGGCGGAACGATCCGTCCGGGCGGCAAAACAGGGATGGAAGGTCCCGACCTGTCCCACACCGGGATCAAGGGATTCAATAAGGAATGGTACGAAGGCCATCTGGCGAAGAAGCAGGCGGACACGAGCGGGCTATGGGAGAACGCTTTCGCCGAGATCGGAGAAGGTGACCGCGCATTGCTGGATCAGTTTCTTGGCCTTCAGATGGGTGCCCCGACCCTGATCGCGGCAAAGGCTGAATACAATTCAGTCGGATGCGCCGGATGCCACATAGTCGGGAATTTCGGAGGCGATACGGGTGTCGATCTCTCGCAGGTCGGGGAAAAGGACCCGAACCGGCTTTCATATATCAACGTCCCGGGGAGCAAGACGTTCCCAAACTGGATCGCACAGCACTTCCGGCTTCCCGTTTCCACGGTGGCAGGCTCGCAGATGCCTGCGCTCGGACTGTCGGGAGATCAGATCGACCTTCTGACAATGTATATCCTCTCGCTGAAGAGAAGAAGCCTTCCTGACATCTGGCTTCCAAAAGACAGGGTCAAAGCGATGAGATTTGGCGCCCGCGAGTTCACGACGGATGGCGAGACCATCTATACGGCGGTCTGTTCCGGCTGTCACGGTGCCGGCGGCAACGGAATGAGGTACCCGGGCCTGCCTCCATATCCCTCGATCACGAACCGCGATTTCCTCGAGCTCGCATCCGACGAATTCGTCTTTCAAACGATAAAACAAGGCAGGCCGGGCAGGCCGATGCTTCCCTGGGGCGTCCGGCAGAACGGATTCAGCGATGAAGAGATCCGCTCGGTCGTGACCTATATTCGGGCGCTCGGCGGCATTGACGCCGTTCCCGACGAAAAGCCGGCCCGATGGGCGGGAGGCGATGGAAAACTGGGATCCAGGCTTTTCGCCGCCAACTGCGCCGGCTGCCATGGTGCGATGGGCGGCGGAGGCGAGGGACCCGCTTTGAGCAACAAGAACCTGCTCGCCAGCGCCACTGACACGTTCCTGTACGAAACGATAAGCAAAGGCAGGCGCGGAACGGTGATGAAAGGCTTCACGGAACCGTCTCCTGTCCGAAAGTCGCTTACCGGGTACGAGATCGAATCGATCGTCACATATCTGCGTTCGATGAACGCGAAGTAGAAATCCCGCGGAGGGCCGCGGAGCCGTATGAACGGGGCTAAATTATGAAGAACGAACTTTCAAGACGTGAATTCCTCGCCAGGATCTCGGCTGCGGGATTCGGTGCTTTCGTGCTGTCCTCGACAAATGCCTGGGGCCTGGACAACGTTACGAACCCGCTTGCGGTTTATCCGAACCGGGACTGGGAAAAGGTGTACAGGGACCTTTGGAATTACGACTCGAAGTACACATTCAGCTGTGCGCCGAACGACACACACAACTGCCTGCTGAACGCTTACGTTCGACAGGGGGTCGTGACGAGGATCGGACCGACAATGCGTTACGGCGAGGCGACCGACCTTCTCGGAAACCAGGCGACCCACCGCTGGGACCCGCGTGTGTGCCAAAAGGGGCTCGCTCTGACCCGAAGATTCTACGGCGACCGGCGCGTCAACCAGTGCATGGTACGCGCGGGGTTCAAACGCTGGCACGACGACGGGTTCCCCCGCGGAAGCAATGGCAAACCGGACCCTGATTATTTCCAAAGGGCACGGGACGAGTGGGTCAGGGTTTCCCACGACGAGGCGGCCGCAATCGTGGCGGCGGCACTGAAGAACATTGCCGAAACATACTCGGGGGAAGAAGGGATTCGCCGGCTGAAAGAGCAGGAGTACGACCCCGCGACCATCGAGACGATGGGGGGAGTCGGCACCCAGGTGATGAAGTTCAGGGGCGGGATGCCGCTGCTTGGGATGACGAGGGTGTTCGGAATGTACCGGATGGCCAATGCAATGGCGCTTTTGGACGCAGCGGTCAGGAAGGTCGGTCCAGACAAGGCTTTGGGCGGACGCGGCTTCGACAATTATTCATGGCATACCGACCTGCCCCCGGGCCACCCGATGGTCACGGGTCAGCAAACCGTTGAGTTCGACCTGAACTCCGTCGAACACGCGAAGACGGTGGTGGTATGGGGAATGAACTGGATAACCACCAAGATGCCCGATGCCCACTGGCTGACCGAAGCAAGATTGAAAGGTACGAGGATCGTCGTGATCGCCTGCGAATACTCGGCAACGGCGACAAAGGCGGACGACGTTGTAGTCGTCAGGCCGGGCACAACACCGGCTCTCGCGCTAGGGTTCTCAAATGTCATCCTCCGCGAAAAGCTTTATGACGAAGAGTTCATAAAACAGTGGACAGATATGCCTATCCTCGTCCGGATGGACGATCTGACCTACCTGAGGGCAAAGGACGTCTTCGGCGGCGATCTGGCGGCAATGAAGACAACCACGGTCTTAAAAGAGGGGCAGCAGCCACTTCCTCCCGCGAAACAGGATTCCAACAACATCGTGCCCGAGAAACTGCGTATGGAGTGGGGCGATTACCTCTGGTGGGACACGGAAAGCGATTCGCCGAAACCGCTGAACCGCGATGATGTCGGCAAGAATTCGACGATCGGGGACGCGAAACTCGAGGGCGCGGTAAACGTGAAGCTTGCGAACGGAAAGACCGTCCGCTGCAGGCCGGTGTTCGACCTGGTCAAAGAATATGCCGCCCATTTCGACCCGAAAACGACCGAAGAGCTGACCTGGGCGCCCGCAAAGGCGATCGAGGAACTCGCGAGGTTGTTTGCAAAAGACCCGGGGACGACGCTGTTCGCCATCGGAATGGGACCCAACCAGTTCTTCAACAACGACAACAAGGACCGCGACATATTTCTGCTTGCCTCGCTCACGGGAAACATGGGCAAGATAGGCGGCAACGTCGGCTCTTACGCGGGCAATTACAGGGTCTCCCTGTTCAACGGCGCGCCTCAGTACATTAACGAGAATCCGTTCGATATTGAGCTTGATCCGGCAAAGCCGGCAAGGCCGAAACAGTACTGGAAGGCGGAGTCCGCTCACTTCTATAACCACGAGGACCATCCGCTCAGGGTCGGCAAGAAGCTTCTCACCGGAAAGACGCACATGCCGACGCCGACCAAATCGCTGTGGTTCGCGAATGCGAACTCTATTCTCGGCAACGTCAAATGGCATTACAACACCGTGGTAAACGTTCTGCCGAAGATCGAGATGATCGCCGTCCAGGAATGGTGGTGGTCTACCTCGTGCGAATGGGCAGACGTCGTTTTCGGCGTTGATTCGTGGGGCGAGCTCAAGCATCCAGACATGACGGCGTCGGTTACGAACCCGTTCCTCATACTGTTTCCGCGGACGCCGATCGAACGAATATTCAATACCGTGGGAGACATCGACGTATTCGCGCTCGTTTCCTCCAAGCTCGGCAAACTGACCGGCGACAAGCGGTTCGAGGACTACTGGAAGTTCGTCAGGGAGGACAAGACGGATGTCTACCTTCAAAGGATCCTTGACCAATCGACGAACACGAAGGGATACAGTTTCAAGGACCTCCACGACAAGGCGCTTGAAGGCGTTCCCGCGCTGATGAACAGCAGGACAACGCCGAAATCGGTCGGCTATGACCAGATCACGGACTCAACGCCCTGGTATACGAAGAGCGGGCGCCTGGAATTCTACAGGGAAGAACCGGAGTTCATCGAAGCGGGAGAGAACCTGCCCGTCCACAGGGAACCGGTCGACTCAACCTTCCTGGAACCGAACATCATCATCGCACCGAAACACGAGGCCCTGCGGCCCTCCGGACCGGAGGCCTACGGGGTGGCGCGCGACGACCTGACCTGCGACACGAGATGCGGCAGAAATGTCGTGATGACCTGGCCGGAGGCAAAGGCCACCCAGCATCCGAGGATAAAGGAAGGCTACAAGTTCATTTTCCACACTCCGAAATACAGGCACGGAGCGCATACGACACCGATCGACACCGATATGGTGGCGGTGCTGTTCGGTCCCTTCGGAGACATCTACCGCCACGACAAGCGGAGTCCTTTCGTCGCTGAAGGATATGTGGATATGAATCCGGCTGATGCCCAGGAACTTGAGATCGCCGACGGCGATTATGTCTGGATCGACGGCGATCCCGAGGACAGGCCGTTCCGTGGATGGCAGACGAACAGCAAGGATTACGAGTTCGCCCGCCTGCTGTGCAGAGCGCGCTACTATCCCGGAACTCCGAGGGGGGTCACCAGGATGTGGTTCAACATGTACGCGGCCACACCTGGCTCTCAGCAGGGTCAGAAAGAACGTGAGGACGGACTCGCGAAGAATCCCCGAACCGGATACCAGGCGATGTTCAGGTCCGGTTCCCATCAGTCGGCCACAAGGGGATGGCTCAAGCCCACATGGATGACCGATTCACTCGTTCGCAAGGGGATCTTCGGACAGTCGATAGGAAAAGGGTTCCTGCCTGACGTTCACTGTCCGACAGGCGCGCCCCGCGAAGCGATCGTCAAGATCACAAGGGCGGAGGCCGGGGGTATCGGCGGCGAAGGTCTTTGGAGACCGGTGAAGCTTGGAATCAGGCCCAGAGCGGAATCGGAAGAAATGAAGAAGTACCTTGAGGGCGGCTATTTGGCCAAGGAAGCGTAAATGGCGCTGTGACGTCATCGACGAACTTTTTCACATAGTGCGGCGAACGGTCCAGGGTGAGCCGGAAGCGCAAATTCAACTTACCACCCGGAGAAAAAGATATGGCACGCGTAAACAACTGGCAATTGGGAAGAGAGATGTCCTACTGGTATCCGGAGAGCCGTCCTGACAAACAGTTCGCGGCGGTTTTCGACATCAACAAATGCATAGCCTGCCAGACCTGTACGCTGGCCTGCAAAACGACATGGACATCCGGCAAAGGCCAGGAGTACATGCTCTGGAACAATGTTGAAACAAAACCATACGGTTTTTATCCGCTCGGCTGGGACTTGAAGCTTCTTGAGATGCTTGACGGTCAGAAATGGGACCAGAGCGGCGAAAAGCCCGTGTACGGCGGAAGCACGATCTTCGAGTCGGCTCCGGCCGGCGAAAGAGTGCTGGGCTGGCGTCCCGAGGAAGAGGATTATGCCTACCCGAACGTCGGAGAGGACGACTGCGCGGGACAGATCGACGGCGGCACGAGTTTTCAGATGCCCCACATGGCATGGTTTTACTACCTTGCGCGGATCTGCAACCACTGCACGTATCCGGCCTGTCTCGCAGCGTGTCCGCGGGGATCGATCTACAAACGGCCGGAAGACGGAATTGTACTTGTAGATCAGGGCCGGTGCCGCGGTTACCAGGAGTGCGTCCGGGGCTGCCCCTACAAGAAGGTCTTCTTCAACCCGATGAGCGGCACCTCTGAGAAGTGCATAGCGTGCTACCCGAAGATGGAACAGGGCCTTCAGCCGCAGTGTTTCGTGAACTGCATCGGAAAGATCAGGATGGCGGGCTGGATATCCAAGCCTGAGGAGGCACGCGAAGACAATCCTATAGATTATCTCGTCCACGTGCGCAAGATCGCCCTTCCGCTATTTCCCCAATTCGGACTGGAGCCGAACGTTTACTACATTCCCCCGATCCACGTCCCGACATCGTTCACACGGCAGATGTTCGGACCGGGCGTCGACGACGCTATCGCTGCGTACAAGAAGGCGATGAGTGAGGGAGACGATGACCTGGCGGGTCTGCTTGGATTATTCGGCTCGACCGAAGAGGTTATGTCGCGGTGGACAAGGAACGGTGAGACCATAACCGGTTTTAACGACAAGGGTGAGGAGGCCGTCCGCGTGCCGCTGAGAGAGCCGGTGAACATAAGGCCGGCGTACGACAAGCTCTACCAGATCACCCGTGTCAATTGCCCGTAACAGCGAGGGAGTTTGAAATGAAGACACTTTTTAAGCTGACTGTAGTTTGCATGATCGCCGTGGCAGTCCTTGCCGCCTGCCGAAGCCGTACCATTTCGCCTTCGGAAGTGGTGGCGGTCACGGGTCAGACGATCACGGATGACCCCGCGGCAGGGGTCTGGTGGGGGCTTCCATACCATCCCGCCAAGCTGATACTTCAGGATCTTGTCGAACCCCGGTTGATGGAGCCGTCCACACAGGAAGTCGAGGTTACCGCCATGACCGACGGGAAAACCGTCGCGTTCAGGCTTGAATGGATCGACGACTCGCAAGATGACCTTCCGGGACCTCAGAAATTCATCGACGGGTGCGCGGTCCAGCTGCCGCAAAAGATGGAAACGAATGTGCCCGCCCCTCAGATGGGTGAAGATGCCAAGACAGTTGAGATCGCCTATTGGCGAGCCGACTGGCAGGCGATCGTCGACGGCCGGGTGGACGAGATCACAAGCCTCTATCCGAATGCGTCGGTAGACCACTACCCGTTCCGAGCTGAATCGCTGAAGAAGGATCCCAAGGCCCAGGGTGAAATGGAGCAGAGATACGCACCGGCAAGGCGGCTCGGCAATTCCAGATCAGGACCGCGCAAACAGCCTGTGGAGGATATGCTCGCGGAAGGTCCGGGAACGCTGACGCGCACCAATGCCGTGTCACGGGGCCGGGGCGTCAAGACGCCGAAAGGCTGGGCGGTCGTTATCATCAGGCCTCTGCCCGAAGGCATCAGCGTGCAGAAGGGCACGAACATCGCGTTCGCTGTCTGGCAGGGCGCCCGCAGGGAGACCGGGGCGAGAAAGATGCGGACGGGATGGATACCCTTGATATTGAAGGAGCCGGGAAAATGAAAGAAAAACCGAACATGGATGCAAGGCTTGCCGGCCTCTTGGTTGAGGCGGCGGAATGGCGGATGATCAGCCTGCTGTTCGATTGTCCCGTAGAGGAATGGTCGAAGGACGTCGCGGAACTCGCCGGCGAGATCCGCGACCCGAAGCTCCAAAAGGCCTCGAAACGGGCTCTCGAAGAAGCGACGGAAGGAACGTACCATTCCATTTTCGGGCCCGGCGGCCCGGCACCCGGCCGCGAGGTAAGCTACCGAACGTGGGTCCAGCCAGGCTATCTGATCTCGGAGATCACGGCGTTCTACAATGCTTTCTCCTTTACGCCCCGTACCCTTGAAACGCCGGATCACGTGTCGGTCGAGGCCGGCTTTATATCGTATCTGAAACTGAAGGAGGCTTTTGCACTTTCCTTCGCCGACTCCGAAAACGCAGGGATCACGGCGGCCGCGGCCCGGACCTTCACCGAATCGCATTTGGTGAAGATCGCCGAACCCCTCGCCAAGTCCCTGTCGGCCTCGGGCGTCGACTACCTGTCAATCGCAGCGGAGACCCTGCTTGAGCGCACCGGTCCCGATAAGGACAAGAAGGTCCGCGAGTTCCTGCCTGTCCTTTCGGATTCCGAAGACGAGATATTCGAATGCGGCATTACACCGTAGGCCATCTGCATCCCGGAAGCGCAGACTTTAAGGGCGGGCGCAAGGCCCGCCTTTTTTTCTTCAATTTCCGGTTCCCCAGGCTCCCAGGTAGTAGCCGAGAACGACGGTTAGAACCAGCATCGCCCCATAAACGGTCTCCCTTATCCCGAGTTGTACCGCTTTCATTTTCGTCCGGCCTTTCGAAAGACCTCTGACGGCACGCCAAAGCAGAAAAGCAAACATTGTCAGCGGCAGTAACGGGATCAGCCCATAGATTGCCAAAACGATACATGCACCTAACGCAAGCAGATGAAGAACGGCAGACGGCAACGACCGGAAATCTTTTCCCTTCTCCAGCCTGAGTCTTTGTCGGATATAGACAAACGACGGTATCGACCGTGCGGCGAATATGCACCCCAGCGCCGCAGCCTCTGCAGGATGCCATCCCGCCGCCAGGGCTATCGCGGGCGCCGAGGCAGAAAGCGCTGCCGCGCCCGCAAGTTCGGGGACAAGCTCCCGGCTTCTCCGGGAAACATCGTTGAAGAGCTGAAAGGCGCCGAATGGCACCAGTGCGGAAACGGGCAGCAGATTGGCAGGATTGGTTGAAAGGAACGCGGCCAACAGACCGGCAGCGGCTACGGCGCACGCCACCGCGGCCAGGAGTCCCGCGACCCTTGTCTGCGGCAGGTTTCTTCCGGTCACAAGGTCTGAAATCAGAATGCGAAGCGGCTGTCTCAGAAGAAACGCGCCAATGACGGCAATGGCAATGTAAACACCTGCCGCCGAGGGCGCGACGGCAAGGGCCGCGACAACAGGTTCGAGAAGGATGCCCCAGGAACCGTGCTCATTCGGGAGCGCGATTCCCCTGATCCTCACCTTTCTTGATTTTCTACTTCCGTCCAAATCGCTCCGGCGAGGATTATAGACCATCGTCTGCCGGTCTGTCCTCTAGAACGGAAGCAGGGGATATACCATCCGTTCGAGCTCAAGCGCCTTCGGGAAGAGTATGTTGTTTTCGAGATGTATGTGCTGATGAAGATCGCGCTCAAGCGCCTCGAGTCTCGCGAACAGCGCGGTGAAGCTCGGGCATGCCCAGTCCGGAAGATCGTAATCGGCGGTGACCGTCCTCATTCGTTTGAGAACTTCGCCCGCCCGGTCGTGCTCTGCCGACATCACCTGGATGGGTCCCCGTACCGACCCCAAAGGCGGATCGCCGGCCGAAGGTGAGTTTCCGCGGGACGCAAGTTCTCTCACATAAGGAAACAAGATGGCTTCCTCCTTTCTCATATGCGAGTCAAGGTCTGTAAAGAGCACACCTGTCAGATGCTTCAGGATCATCAGAGAGGGATGAGTCTCCCCATGTCTTTCCGCCACCTTCTCCATAAGCGGCGTAAGCTGAATCATCTCCGTCCGCGTGTAAGCGTGATGGGTCTCGAGAATATGGTCGACCAGATCCTCAAGTGAATACTCCGTGAATCGTTCAGCCGCTTCAAATGAGCTGTTATCGGAAAGCCTGTCCAACCGCTCCTCGATTTCTTCCGGTGTTACCCCGGCATCGCCGCAGGCCTCGGCGAAAGGCTTTCTCCCTCCGCAGCAGTAATCGATATGATATTCCTCAAAAACCCTTGTGGAAAGCGGCATCTCAAGGGCTATTTCGCGAACTGTCTTGGTTTGTAATCCTTCCATTGTGCTCCTTTGCGATATCCCGTCCGGGACAAATTCTAGAAACTATACGCCGCGCCGAGATTGATATGGCCCGCGTCGCGGTCGCCGGTAAGAAAATAGGTGGTGTGGAATCTCCGGAACTCGCCGCCTATTGAAAGTTGCGGTATCGGCTTGAAGATCACGACGAATGCGTAAGACAGATTTCTGGCTCGCCAGTTCCTTGGCGTAACGCTTAAGAGATCGTCGTTTTCAGGATCATCAATTCCCGCGGACCCGTATAATGACAGCCGGTCCCGGAGAACAGGGGGTGTAAAGGACACCTGCGCCCAACCGCCGCTCGTGCGAATCCCACGAACGGTTGCCGGCGGCGACAAACCGGCCTGGGAAACTCCGTAATCCGGGTTGTATCCCTGAAAGATCGCTCCCTGCAAGCCACCCAGATTCCTGCCGAAGAACGCTTCGCCCGTGATTCCGATCCGTTTGGCAAGCGGGAAATTCCAATCGAGCGCCAACGCATAGGAGGGAATTCCTTCGGATCCGACCTTGGCACGGCCAAGGTGGCCTGACACTGCGAGCGAGCCCGGTTTCCCGGTTCCAAACCAATTCTTTCCCGTATAGGCGAGACGGCTTTCGAATGAGGGAACGCCGGACCTGGAAGCCGCGCCGGGCTGCAGCAGAAACGGTGAATCAGCACCAGATGGAAAGTCTCCCGAGGTCGGGGCGAGCACCGCTCCCTGAAAAAGGAACCGGCCACCCGAGAACTTTCGTTCGACCCTCACCTGGGGCAGCCGCGACCAAAGATTTCCGGAGGCGGCAAATTGAGGGATGGCGGCGGCGGCGATCGAAGCTGGATTCAGGGGAGCAAACACAACCCAATCCTGTCCGACCGTAAGTGAGGTCTTTTCCCAATCAAATTTGAGCTTGGCGACCCTCAGGCGGACGACCCCGAAATTCTCGCCGACGCCGACGGCAGGCAAACCACCGTAGAAATCCGCCTCGACCACTCCGGTCAACGACGAGTTGCCAATCCGGCCCCCTTCAACACGAACGCCGAATCTGGTCTGCCGCAAACTGGCGCCTGAATTCGACTGATCCGAAGATGTCGCCCAAAGCGGTACGTCAGTATTGTTTGTTCCCGAAGTATTGCCGAAAGCGTTGAAATAGACGGTGCCGTATGGGATCAGCTTGAGGTTGTTTCCGAGGCTGATTCCAATCTGCTGCGCAGCTTGCGCGGTGGATGTCTTTGAGCCGGCGTCAACCGCTCCATCTTTAGCACCACCCTTATCGCCGTTAGCGACTTCTTCAGCTTTAGCGGCTTCTTCAGCAGGTATAGCTTTCGAATCTTTCGCTATCTCCGTTTTGAGTCTTTCAAGTTCCTCGCGGAGCGCAGACACCTGCCCCTCCATCACCTTCAACCGCTCAAGAAGTATCTGTTCGGTTGGAGAGGCAGGTGCTTGGGCTTCGATGCCGTATGAAAATGCGGCGGTCATCAGGATCACCGCGAAAAAGATTCTTCGCATTGTTTCCCTCTTGGTTCCGACTGTTTCAAGCGCCCGGGAAATTCTCGAATCTGAGAACGGTATTGTGACCTTTGTCGTCACGTATCTCCAGGAAATCGTCCTCGCTCAACACGCCAAGTTCGAATCGCAACGATTTAGCGTTCGAGATCATATGGGTAAAAGGCCTTTCGTCCGGATCGGACTTTCCTCCGAATATTATCTCGACATCGGTTTTCCCGCTCTTGGTCTCGACAGTCACCGATTTAATGGGCAGCCCGTCTTCGATCCAAAAATCCTGCGTTCCCCTGTCTTCCTCAACAAAAACCGCCAGTCTTGTGGGACGACCCCTGTTTCGTGCCAGAAACAGGTCAAGGAAACGCGACCATTCGTGTGTCGTCTTCGTTTCCATATCGATTCTCCTTTGCGGCCAGGCAGTACCGGGCCGACTGATCAAACCGGCATAAGGATCAATGGTGTCGACCCCTGAGAGTTCGTCTCCCAAGGTCCTTTTCAACCGTGATCTCTAACTTCCGGTCTTTGAAATGCTGGATCGCTTCGATGCCGACGTCGCCCGACGTCGTCCAGCGTCTTACCGCTGGTTTCGGAACGGCGATCGTCAATAAGCCATCTTCGAGGCTCGCACGAACCTCGTCCTCGTCCGAGCTCTCCAGCGCGAATCTGAGGCTTCCCGCCTCCCCGGGACCGAATTCAACCGTTTCTTCGATCCTTCCGAGGACTGCAAAATCATTCAACTCGGCGCTTTCAAGCCGCAAACGCACGGCATTCTCGGTCAAACGCAGTTTCATTAAAGGCGTTCCTCCCCTTGATACAAAGATAGCTGCATATCAATGATAGGCGCGGAGGAAGGCCTTCAATATGATTTAAATCACTTTTCGCGAAGTGTTTTGGAAGAGGGTGGAAGGGTAGCTAACGGACGAAATCTTCGAGAGGTCCAGCGCTGTCAATGAAGATCTTTCCGTGAACGATCCGCACAAGTTCCTTGTCGGCAAGCTTACGGATCGTGCGGATCGCGGTTTCTGTAGCGAGGCCCGCCATCTCGGCGATATCCTGGCGCCTTAGGGCTATTCTGACCGGCCAGCCCTGTCTTGAGCCCGATGCGAGCTTGAGGAGCACCTTACCGACCCGAACTTCCGAAGACAGGGTGCTGTGGATCTGAACTGAGGATGTACGGTCCCTCAGCAGACCGCACATTTGGTCGAGAATCGCAGACTTGAACTCATCGGATTCATCCATCAATCGTCCAAACTCCCGTCTCGACAACAGAAGGAGTTCGGAAGCCTCCATTGCAACGGCAGTCGCCGGAAATCTCTTTCCATCGAGCGCCGGCGGTATCGCAAAGACCTCTCCCTCGGAAAATATCCCGATGATGACTTCTTTTCCGTCGGCGGGATAGCGAACCAGCTTGATCCGGCCTCTGGAAACGATGGGGAGAAATTCAGCCTTCTCCCCCTCGGTAAAGACGCACTGGTCCTCGCCAAACGTTCGGACACTGCACGAACCCACGACCGTTGTTTTCAGTCCGGGACTTATGCTTTGTAAGAGTGAATTCATTGAGCAACGCCAGGCGCGGCCTGTCCTGCCTTTCCGATCTCTTCCTTCAGCTTCGGAATCGCCTGGTTTCCGGGATCCGCCTGTTCAAGCCTCGCGAGCGTCGCGTTGGCATTCGGGACGTCGCCTTTCTTCGTGTATGCGACGACCAGGTTCTGGAGCGTCTGCGGATGCTTTGGATCGATCTCGAGAGACTTTGTGAAATCGGCGACCGCGCGATCATAGTCGGGCGGCTGGCGGAAAATGTATGTCAGGCCCATATCCGTTCGCACGCTGACGTCGTCCGGCTTCAGTTCAAGGGCTCTCGCGTACCACTTCTCCGCTTCCTCGAACTTGCTTGCGTCAAAGCTCGCGTTCCCGAGATTGACGATCACGGGATAGTCGTCCGGCTTAACCTTGTTTGCCTGCGTGTAATACTTGATCGCGTTGTCGAACTGTTGTATCTGGTAATGGAGTTCGCCTGCCTTCACCTGAGCGTCGAAGTTGTTCGGGTCCTTGTCTGCGGCCTCAATGGCGGCCTGAACTTCCTGCATCGACGCGGCGGGCACTTGTCCCGGCTGGCCGGGAAACTGCGGATGATCCTGGGGCAATCCGAGCGGGTTAGCGGCGACCGCTCCGGGAGGAACGGCATTCTTGTTCAGATAGTTCGCTCCCATGAACCCGATTATAAGACCGGCCAGCAAACCAACGACTACAAATAGGACATTTTCTTTGTTCATTATCTCTTCGATCCAGTATTTTAAGGGCCCGCGGATCCCGCCGGCCGAATTCTTCTGATTTCAAAAACCCAATTATATCAAACGCGCCGGGCGTCTGCCTCCGCGGCGCGAACTAGTCTTCATAAAGATCGTCGGAAATTTCACCTGAAAATTTCTCGAACAGTGCCGGAAACTTGTCATACGGCCGATTCGTGTCGCCCGCGATCCTGACCCTAATGCCCTCGGCCTCAGTGTCGGCGCGGAACCAGATCCGCTTGTGCGAAAAGAGAAACAGACCCATCAGTGAAATAACAAGGAGCCCGAATCCTGCATAGAGAAAAGGCTGGCCCGGATCTCTCCTGATGAAGAGAATGTGCCGGTCGGCTACCCTTTCGAAGTCCTTTATTCGAAATGTATAGCCGGCGACAGGATTATTCGCAATGGGCGTTTCAGCCACAACACCGCCGAATGCGAAAGCAGTGTGTTTCTTTCCATCCGGTGAGACTACCTCAATAACCGCCGCCGGGCTTTCATAATCCGAGGTATCGTCTGCCGGATTTTCATTCCGCATATCAAAACCGGCCCGGAAATCGACAAAGCGCAGCTCGGTCCCGTCCTTGAGTACCACGCTTCCACCCCTCTTGATCGAGACCGATTCGGGCGTCCCTTGTTCGGGAATCGCGGTCAATGTAAGCACTCGAGCCTTTCCGAGCGGCACGACGGACGAATGAAAGATCCTGTAGCCCTTGTAATCGAATGGGGAATTGACACTTACCGTCGCCCGGGTCTCCTTCTTCCCGTCGATGATCGTGAGGTCCGTTATCCAGTCCAAAGTGTTCGAGGCTCTTATCGAGCCGCTCGTATCTATCAGCTTTTGCCGAATATCGCTGCAATGCACCTCGAACGGAAGATCAATCGTCATCCGTCTCGTCTGGTCAGGAGAAACCACGTTTGTAGTGATCTGCCGTGACGTCATGCCGGGACTTAGCGTCATTTCGCCGCTTTGCGCCGACCAGGAAGTCAAAAGTCCGCCCAAGAGAATCAGTAAAAGCGATACGTGAGCGGCATATGTGCCCAGCACATTCCATGCGCCCTTTTGGGCGAAGACGAACCGTGCACCGCCCGCCGATTCTGTCCTGATGTCACGGAATCTGCGCTTTTGGAGCCGCTCTGCCGCAGCACTCGCCGCACTGTCCACGTCGCCAGAAAAAAGGAAATAGTCTTTGAAATGCGGTTTGGCCTCGAAGCCCGAAGGCGACATTGTCACACTCGGTTTAGTGATCAGTTTCCAGGATGAGGGAAACAGATCGATCGATGAGAGTATGATGTTTAGCGAGAGCGCTGCCAGAAGGAGCCTGAAATACCAGGAATGGTAGATATCGAACAGATCGAGCCAAACGAACACTTTGCGCTGATACGGCCCAAGTTCTGCTAGAAAAGCGGGAAAACCGGCTACGTTTTCCTGAACGACGAATATCCCGATCAGGCTTAGAATCCCTATAGCGATAAGCAGAAAGATCCCGAAGCGGACAGAACTGAAGAACCGCAGGAACCTGGACACTGGGTCCATGAACTTTCTTCTCTTTTGCCCGCTTCTTTTCGATTCCGACATTCGCAAATCTGGTCTTTTTTGGCTAATTCAAATACTAACAAGCGTTTCCCCAAAGGCTTTGTGACTAACGTCACATCAATTCCCAAACCGGCATTTTATTATTGTGACGTCTTAGAAATGGACATTCAGTCCTTGCGGAAATGATATCTATCAGAAAAAGAAAGACGCTCATCGGACCTTTGGTTGCGCTCGCATTCTTTGCGCTTGCAGGGTCCGTTTTTCTTTATTCAACTGCTTCGCGGACGGTCGGCGCCGCCCCCGGCGGACCGGTTGACGACAAAGCGCAGCCGGCCGCGCAAGGCTCCAAATACTCAAAGTTCTCGCACGACGTCCCTGAACACAAGAAGAAGGAGTGCGCCGAATGCCATAAATTCCCATCGTCGAACTGGGAAAAGGTGAGACCGGAAGGTGAGGCGATCCCCGACATCACAGATTATCCGAAGCACGACTCCTGCGTCGGCTGCCACAGGCAGCAGTTCTTCAGCGGACCGAAACCCGCGATCTGCACCAACTGTCACACGAATCCAGGTCCCAGGGACAGTTCCAGGCACCCGTTTCCAAATCCCCGGGAGCTCTATGACGAGTCTCCGAAAGGCAAGCGTTCATTCTCAGCGTTCGCGGTAAACTTCCCGCACGAGATGCACGTGGCGATGATGGGTTCCAACACAGTGTCTCCGGACCGTTCAATTTTTGCAAAGGTCGGATTTCGCAAAACGGTCCAGTCGGAAACCTGTGCGATGTGCCATCAGGTCCTGAAACCTCAAGGTGACGGCGAAGAAGAATACGTGACCAAACCGCCGGAGAAATTGGGCGATGCATTCTGGCTTAAGAAGGGGACATTTATGTCCGCGCCTGTCGGCCACACTCAGTGCTTCACCTGCCATTCCGCCGATGGGGGCTTGAGTCCCTCGCCGCAAGATTGCGGGACGTGCCACAAACTGCAGCCAAAGGACGCGAAGACAGATTTCGATCCGGCAGCTGCCGCAAAGATGGAAGTCATCGACAAACTCCTGATCGCTTCCTGGAGACGCAGGACCTCGTCCGCCACTTTCAGGCACGAGTGGTTCAGTCATGCCGACCAGGACTGCACGGCATGCCACAACATTTCAGCACTTTCCCCATCTGACCCAAAGGTCAAAGCGGTGTCGGTCACCGCGTGCAGCGGTTGCCACATTACAGCGACATCGGACGATGGCGGAATATTGAATTTTGAGATCGATTCGAGGACGAAGGACCCTAAGTTCGAGTGCGTCAAGTGCCATCTTGGATACAGTTCGCTCCTGATCCCTGAATCGCATCCGCAGGCGATCAAGTCGATGGGTGGAGACTGAACTGGGGAGATTGAAGATCAGAACACAGTCCACGAAGCGGCTCCCGAACTTCAGACCGGTGCAATCATTGATCGTAGTGATCTTTTTGGCGGCGGTTTTCGGTTACGGATTTTCAGGATGCGGAGGTTCGGAAGAGCAGTTGGCGGACAACTCGAACCAGAATACGGAAGTTAACGATCAGTCAGGCCTTCCCGCCAACCTGACGAACGC
>JAHEEZ010000001.1:35287-41412 GCA_024640445.1 Acidobacteriota bacterium
AGCGAAAGAGGCCGATGACGGGACATTTGGAAGATTCGAACATTCGAGCGATTACCATACAAGGCTTCCGTGCCTTGCGTGTCACATACGAGAATCGAACGCGACGAAGATAAGCTTTCCCGGCCGGGTCGATCATACGCCATGTGCCGGATGCCATACGCTACAGTTTGCGAACAAGAACAGTTCCATTTGCACGATCTGCCATGTTGAACCGGAGAAAGGATCGATGAAGGCATTTCCTCCGCTCCGCAGTTTCGGTGCCAGGTTCGTGCATTCGAGACACTCGAGCACCAACTGTTCAACGTGTCACAAGCCCTCGGGCAAGACGATGACGATCCCAAAGGGCGGAACGGCGCACGCAACCTGTTTCCAGTGCCATTCGTCCAATGCGAGCAATGCAATGGCCTCTTGCAGCACATGCCATCAACCTGGAGCGGGCAGGATACAAGCCCCCTCTTCAGGAGCAAAGGCTTTCAGGGCGAATTTCAGTCACGCGAAGCATGCGGCGCAAAAACTGAATTGCAGCAGTTGTCACGCGGTTTTGAAAAGGACATCCGGCAGAAACCAGGTATCCGAACCCGCAACGGTCATGCATTTCCCGAAGCAGGGCACGCTTAGTTGCGGTACGTGCCATAATAATGAAAAGGCTTTCGGAGGCGAGGACTTCGCCGATTGCAAGCGTTGCCACCAGGGCAACAGCTTCAGGTTTTGAAAATCAGTCGTCCACTCGGCTTGCGAAAAATCACACGCCGGCTGTGAAGTATTTCACAAACCCGGTCTGAGGCAGGCAGTTTAGGACCACGCAAGTTGCCGCAAGAGCCTTGTTTTGGGGCTTACGGGGTCTCCGATTGTGGGCCGAGCGATGGCATCGATATTGCACGAATTGATAATTACAGGGTCTGCAATGACCCATAGATCACAAGCAGTTTGAGGAGTATAAAATGAAAACCAATCACTTAAAGATATTTGTAATGACGGCGATAGTTCTCCCCCTTTTGGTTCTTATGGGCATTAACGCCGGTACATCAACGGTCAGCGCCAGCGCCGAAGACGATGCGGCGGCACTCTATAAGAAAAATACCTGCTTTGCATGTCACAAGGCCGACGCTTCCAAGTACTTCGATGTGGCTGAAACGGATGAAGCATTGGTAGAGATCATCCTTAAGGGCAAGAAAGGAGAGAAGCCGCCTTACATGCCTGCATATGAAGCAAAAGGCATCGACGCTGTGAAGGCAGCAGCGCTGGTCGCCTATATGAGAGGTCTCAGATCAGCGGCCGGCGAGTAATCGGCCGTTCCTCCGATCAGCGGAATTTTCGCTCCATTGTACGGAGGTCGGGCTTGCCTGCCTCCGTACAATTTATTAAGGCTCGAACTGTACCCAGATCCCTAAGAACAGGTTTGCCATTACCCGGCATGACAACAACAACGGTGTTCAACCCGCTGAAGTAGAAACTGTGGAAACGGGAATGACGGTACGAACAGTTGGGCTGACTCGATCTCGGCAGATGCGGCGAAAACATTGCCGATCAAGAAGTATCGGGCAGGGAGCCATCGAATGAGTTACGAAGGAAAAGCAAAAAACAGATCCACCTCGATACTCGCTACCCGGCTCGTCTTGCTGGCGTTAACATTGCTGTTCTTTGGATACGCACTGAGTTCCTGCTCATCGCCGACAGAAGACGCGGTGGTCAATTCAAATGTTACTGGCTATGAACCGCTCCCGGCGAATGCAGATAATTCCGGCACGGGCAATGTGAACTCATTGTCGAATATCGCTTCGGATTCGCCTGAGCTGGCTAATTTCAAACATAACAATGATTACCATGCGCAACTCTCCTGCCTGATCTGCCATCGGCGCGACACCAACTCTGCCCGCATCAGCCTTCCGGGAAAGGAGAATCATTCCCCCTGCATCGGCTGCCACACTCAACAGTTTGCAGATAAGAAGAGCTCGATCTGTACGGTCTGCCATACCGACGCGGAAACCGGCGCGATGAAAGGATTCCCGCCTTTGCGCAGCTTTAATGTCAGGTTTGAACACTCCAAGCATCGGCGGGCAGCGGATTGCGCAACCTGCCACAAACGGTCCGGAACAGGTGTCGCACTTTCTATCCCTTCAGGTCAAAACGCCCATTCGACGTGTTTTCAATGTCATACCTCGCAGGCTTCACACAAAATGTCTTCTTGCAGCGTTTGCCATCAGCAAGGAAGGCGGACGGCGCCCATACGGGTCTCCAGGACAGCCTTCGCTCGGGGCTTCAGCCATGCGAAACACAAGTCGATGGCCTGTGCAGAGTGCCATTCTGCCGGGAACGGCAGCCGCGGGAAGCAAATGGGATCGCCGGCAGCTGCGATGCACCAACCCGCAAAAGGCGTGAAGAGTTGTGCCAGCTGCCATAACGATGAGCGGGCGTTCGGCGCCGAGGATTTTTCCAGCTGCAAACGCTGTCATACAGGGGACTCTTTCAAGTTTCCTAAGCAGAGGTTGTAACGCAGCCTGTTTTGACCGAAACTAAGAATGCTATAAGTCTTGCCCTGGGGGAATTGATCAGGAAACCGGTCCACCTATGAAAAAAGAAGAAGAAGATCTAGAGAACGCTGAAAATGAAGATAACCCGACCGAGAATGATGCCGGTCAGGGAACGGAAGAAGAGTATACGGCACCAAAGATCCCGAGCCTTTGGCAGAACTATGTCAGCCTGATGGGAATCGTGATCGCCACGGCCAGCGTCGGAGCGATCATTTTGCTTTTCTTGCTCGAGATGACTGCGTCAACAGAGTCACCTTATCTTGGTATCCTGATCTATATACTGCTTCCCAGCGCACTCGTATTTGGCATCTTCGTAGTCCTTCTCGGAGGAGTTATAGAACGCCGGCGGCGAAGAAAGCTGACACCGGAAGAGATCGCTGCGTATCCGATCCTGGATCTCAACGGGCCAAGACGCCGACGGGCCTTCCTGATCTTTCTTGGGGCTGCGTTCATCTTCATCATGGCAAGCGCGTTCGGAAGCTACAGGGCATACGAATTTACCGAGGGAAACACATTCTGCGGACAGGTCTGCCATACAATGACGCCTGAATATACTGCGTATCAGGCGTCGTCCCATGCGCGCGTGACCTGTGTTGAATGCCACGTCGGTTCCGGCGCGGATTACTACGTCAAGTCCAAGTTCGAGGGCGTAAGGCAGTTGTGGGCGCTTACTTCCGGCACTTACCAAAGGCCGATCCCGACACCTGTCCACAACCTGCGCCCGGCGCAGGATACCTGTGAAAAATGCCATTGGCCGGAGAAGTTCTTTGGAGAGCAGCTAAAGGTCTTCACACACTTCGGATATGACGAAGAAAACACGTTGAATCAAACCCGGCTCCTGATCAGAACAGGAGGCGGAAGCCCGACGGTGGGGCAGACGGCGGGGATCCACTGGCATATGAATGTTGCCAATGAGGTAACGTACGTTGCGACCGATGACAAGAGGCAAGACATCGTGTGGGTGAGGTTCAAGCAGGGTAACGGCGACGTCGTAGAGTATACACGGAACGATGCCGGGATGACTCCGGAGCAGATCAAATCATATCCCGCGAGGAAGATGGACTGTGTTGACTGTCACAATCGACCCGCGCATGTTTACGTAAGTCCGAGCTTTGCTGTCGACCGATCATTCTCAGCCGACAAACTGGACAGATCACTTCCGTATCTGAAACTCGAATCGGTCAAGGTCCTGTCGAAGAAATACAGGACGACGGACGAGGCTCTGCGCACTATCGAGAAAGAGGTTCCGGAGTATTACAAGACCAATTACAGCGAGCTGTACACATCAAAGAGCCGCTCTATAGCTAACGCGGTGAATGAGCTTAAGTGGATATATTCGAGTTACTTCTTCCCGGAGATGAACACCGACTGGCAAAGCCACACAAACAACATCGGGCACTACAACTCCCAGGGTTGTTACCGTTGTCATGATGGAAGGCATGTCAGCCCTACCGGGAAGCGTATAAGGACTGAGTGCAACATATGCCACACGACTCTTGACCAGACATTCGGCGGAAAAACCATTTCCCCGACGGGAGGTAATTTCCAGCATCCTGTGGACCTGGGCGGACAGGAGAAGTACAAGTGCGCAGACTGCCATAAAGGCAACCGTGCTTTCCAGCATCCGGTGAATCTGGGCGATATTTCGAAATTCCAGTGCGTTGAATGCCACACAAGAAAGTGAATCGGTTACATTGAAGGGAGCAAGAACGGTTCCCGGAATGTGCGCCTGGTAGAATTGACAATGAACTGCCGGCTTCAGTCTTATCGACTGAAGCCGGTTTTTTTCGTTTCAGCGTCAATCTCCGTTTGCGAGCCGTTTCAGTCCCGTCGCCGCATGAAGAATCCGACCGGCACAGCCCTCCGATGAGTGACCACAGTCACAGTACCCGAAAGCAAAACAGTATAGAATTTTCTTAGTCTTAAGGAGTCGTTCAAATTGCGTAAACACTCGTCTTTCCATCTTGATAGCGAAGAGGCTGATTAAGCCTTTTCATTTAGTAATCAGCCTTAGCTGACCGTGAGACGACAATGAGATACAGCGTAAAAGTCGCAGTAATAATTTTCTTTCTGATCCTGCCCGCCGCCTACTTCCTGATAAATACTTCAGACACAACAGCTCAGGACCAACCTCCCCGACCGGCCGGGCAAAAAGCCGGCCAGCCAAGGTTGGAGTGCGGCGGATGTCACGGTTCCGGCACCACGCTTCCGAATCTCGGTGGAGATCAGTTCCATAAAGACAGGCATCGCCAATACGCGTCCAGCATTCACTCGAAGATAATGCCCAACGGCAAGCCGGCCGCGAACTGTGTTGACTGCCACACGGTGATGGGAGACATGAGGACAGACTTGCCTCCTGACAATCCGAAGTCGACAGTCTTCGCTACCAATCAGGAGCAGACGTGCGGCGCCTGCCACCAGGATGCGCTCAAGTCATTTCATGCCAGCATTCACGGTGGTTTGCTCAACAAGGGAGACACACGGGCGGCATCCTGCTCAGATTGCCACGGCAGCCACACGATCCAGCCGGTCAAGAAAGCGAATTCCACGCTCTACCGCTCCCATCTCACGCAGATCTGCATCAGTTGCCACTCCGGCATCGTTGCCGACTATGAGAAGAGCACACACGGGAAGTTATACAAGCAGGGAGACTTACGGGGGCCCATCTGCACCGACTGCCACTCTGCCGTTTCACATAACAAGGCACCTGCATCCAGGAGGGATTTCACCCTCCAGATGGTCGACAAGTGCAGCAGTTGCCACGTTGAACAGGCCCCGACGTATCGTGACACTTTTCATGGACAAGCGGCGGCGTACGGATACAAGCCGGCGGCGACCTGCGCAGACTGCCATACTCCGCACCGGAACCTTCCGGCAAACGATCCGGCATCCACGGTGAACAAGGCGAACCTGGTTCAGACCTGTTCCAAGTGTCACCAGAATGCCAATGCGAGCTTCGCCACGTATAACCCGCATCCGGAACCGGGTAATCCCGAAAAGGGGTTCTGGGTATATGTCGTGAACACATTCATGAAGTGGCTTCTTTTAGGGGTGTTCGGCTTTTTTGGATTGCACACGGTTCTCTGGCTTCAGCGTTCGATCGTCTCGCTTGTAAAAAGGGAAAGCCATAGACGTGTGCGAGACGACGAGGAGCAATGGGTACTCCGGTTTTCCAAGCGGCACAGGTTCACTCATGTACTCATCATCGTCAGCTTCCTCGGACTGGCAGCTACCGGACTCCCCCTGATGTATTCCTATTCTGAATGGGGTCGCTGGCTGGTCGATCTGCACGGCGGTTTGGGAGTGACAAGATACATTCATAGGGTTTGCGCGATCATCACGTTTTTCTATGCCGGGTACCACTTCTGGTTTGTCGTAAAAAATGGCATCGTAAAACGTGACTGGTCCGTATTCTGGGGGCCGGACTCAATGATGATCCGCAAACAGGATTTCATCGACGCCTTTAGGATGTTTCGATGGTTCTTCTATCTGGGACCAAAACCCGAGCTTGACCGATTCACTTATTGGGAAAAATTCGACTATTTTGCGGTGTTCTGGGGCGTGCCGATGATCGGCCTGTCAGGACTGATGCTC
>JAHEEZ010000104.1 GCA_024640445.1 Acidobacteriota bacterium
CGCGATCGATCTCGGCGGCGCATCCGAACCCGCGGCAAGGCGGGAGTACGGCCGCGCCGAACTGAAAAGGCTGAGCGGAAAGACCGCGCTTTTCACGGACCTGCCGGAAAAACTCGATGTGTGGATGAGCCACGGTGACCACGTAACGGAACTTCCTGAAGGATTCATCAAGACGGCGACCACGGGAGACGTAATAACCGCGATCGAAAATGCGGAGCGCGGGCTTTACGGCGTTCAATTCCATCCCGAGGTATCACATACCCCCAGGGGTGCTGACGTGCTCAAGAATTTCCTCTTCGACATATGCGGCTGTCACGGCGACTGGACCCCGCAGCAGTTCATTGAAGAGGAGATAGAGAAGATTCGCGAGATGGTTGGACCGGACGACAAGGTCGTCTGCGGTCTTTCAGGCGGGGTCGACTCCACTGTTGCCGCGGTGCTGGTCCACGAGGCTATCGGCGACCGGCAGACCTGCATTTTCGTCAACAACGGCCTGCTGCGCGCGAACGAGTACGAGGACACGTTGAAGCTCTACAAGGACAAGCTTCACCTGAACGTTGTCGGGGTTGATGCGTCCGAAGATTTCTACAAGGTCCTGAAGAACAAGGTCGATCCTGAAGAGAAGCGCAAGGCGATCGGGCGGAAGTTCATAAATGTGTTTGACGCCGAGGCGAAAGAGATAGGCGGTGTGAAGTGGCTGGTTCAGGGCACGCTTTATCCGGACGTGATCGAGTCGGTCTCGCTGCGCGGAGCGAGCGTTACCATAAAGACCCATCACAACGTCGGCGGCCTGCCGAAGAAGATGAACCTGAAGCTGATCGAACCGCTCCGCGAGCTTTTCAAGGACGAGGTCCGGAGGATCGGTGCGGAGCTCAACATACCGCAGGAAATTCTTGAACGGCATCCGTTCCCGGGTCCGGGTCTTGCGGTCCGGATACTAGGCGACATCACTCCGGAAAAGGTGGAACTCCTGCAGAGTGTCGACAAGATATTCATCGAAGAACTACACACGGAAGGCCTTTACAACGATACGTGGCAGGCGTTTGCGGTCCTGCTTCCCATACATTCAGTCGGGGTGATGGGCGATTTCAGGACTTATGAAAAGGCGGTCGCGCTCAGGGCGATTACATCGACCGACGGAATGACCGCCGACTGGGCGCGACTTCCGCACGATTTCCTTGCCAAGGTCTCTTCAAGGATCACTTCGGAGATACGCGGTGTGAACCGGGTCGTTTACGATATATCCTCGAAACCGCCGAGCACGATCGAATGGGAGTAGTCAGGTTTCAATGATCAGGGATCAGGGATCAATTTCGTCAGATTCTCGCTAAAGAAACCGGTTTTGGAGCGGAAGATCGAGACGAGCGACGTCCCTTTTCCAGTAAACCAGCAATATCTGATCCCTGATTCCTGATACATGGAACTTGAAACCTGGAACCTGGAACCTTGGAGAACGACGCAAAACAACCTATTTCCGACGAGCCATTCTCGCAGCCTGAGTCGCGGTTTGACATCATACGGGCTCGGGCGGGATTCGTGCTTGCGCCGGCCGCGTTTATCGCGATCTATTTCTATCCTTTCCAGCTAAAACCCGAAGCGCACAGTCTTGCGGCGGTCATCGCGGTCGTGATCATTCTCTGGATCTGCGAGTCGCTCCCGATGCCGGTCACCGCTTTGATCGGCGCCGCGATGGCGGTGATCTTCCGCGTTGCACCAGCCAAGGATGTCTTTGCTCCTTTCGGCGATCCTTTGATGTTCCTGTTCATAGGCGGCTTCATCATCGCCCGCGCGATCTTCCTTCACGACCTCGACAAACGGTTCGCATACGGTGTTCTGTCTTTGAAATGGATCGGCGCACGGCCTTCGCGCATCCTGTTCGCTTTCGGCGCCGTCACCGCTTTCACTTCAGCCTGGATATCCAACACAGCCACGACTGCGATGATGTTCGCGATCGGGTTATCGATCCTCGCTTTCCTTTTCAAACACGAGAAACAGACCGGCATCAAGATAAATCCCGGATATGCGACCGCGATGATGCTGATCACGTCGTTCTCGGCGACCATCGGCGGAATGATGACACCGATCGGGACGCCGCCTAACGTGATCGGGCTCGGGTTTATGCGGCGCCTGCTGAACGTCGACATTTCGTTCTTCAAGTGGATGATGATCGGCGCCCCGATCGCGATAATCCTCTACCTGTTCCTTTATTACTATTTCAATTATCTTGCGCCTGCCGGTGTAAAAGAGATCCCCGGAAGCGCGGAGATGATCGAGCGCGAAAAGGCGGAGCTCGGCGGATGGACTCGCGCGCAAAAATCAACGGTCATCGCGTTCCTCGCCGCGGTCACCCTCTGGATATTCGCGGGACTCATCGGCTTGTTCGTCGGAGAGGCGAGCCCGTTCTACAAAGCGGTGACAGCGAGCTTTCCCGAGGCCGTTGGAGCTGTAACCGGAGCGGTTCTGCTGTTCGTGCTTCCGGGAAACAAGAAGGGCGAAAAAGCGATAACGTGGCAGGATGCGGTGCAGATCGACTGGGGAGTGATCCTGCTGTACGGCGGCGGATTCGCACTGGGCGTTCTATCGTTCAAGACCGGCCTGGCGGAGGAGATTGGAAGAAATCTGACGATGCTGCTTCCATTGAGCGGAGGCTTCGGTCTGCTTGTCGCGTCGGTGATCGTCGCGGTGCTGATCTCGGAGACGACCTCGAACACGGCGTCGGCGAACATGGTCGTGCCGGTCGTGATCGCGATCGCACAGGCTCAGGGACAGGACCCGTTCATCCCGGCGCTCGGCGCGACTTTCGGAGCCAGCCTTGGATTCATGCTGCCGGTCTCGACACCCTGCAATGCCATCGTGTACGGCTCCGGCTACATACCGCTGATGAAGATGGTCAAGTACGGGATTCTTGTAGATATCGTTGGCGCGGGAGTGATAATCGCCGTGCTGAGTCTGCTGGGTGCGTTCTTGAGGTAGGGTGCGGGATTCTCCGGGTCAGGATCAATCACACCCCGAGACCGTTTAGAACTGCGCTTTGCGCAGCCCAAGCTGGGCGAGGCCCCGATGAGCTTTCCGGTTGGTATTCGTACGAAGATCGGCCGGTCCGGCCTACTCGAGTCGTCCATAAAAAGATCAATGCCGAGGACCTCGCGGCAGCGGAATGTAGAGACGAGGAGTGACCCTCTCTAGGATATTGTCGGCGGCTAAATTATCGGCGCGCTTCATTCACGATTTACGATTCACGGTTCACCGTCTTCCTCCCTCACGGTCGGGCTACCGACACATTCTGATTCCTGATTTCTGACTTCTGTTATGCCCCTCGCTACCGCTCGGGGTACCGATTCGTTTCACATTGCGACGGCCGCTCCATTCACTATTTACGATTCACGGTTCACCGTCTTCCGCCCTCCCTCACGGTCGGGCTACTGGCACGAACCTGTCTCCTCTCTGCTGAATTCTGACTTCTATTATGCCCCTTTCTACTGCTCGGGGTACTGATTCATTGGTCAATGCTTATTGAACAATGATTAATGCAAGAGCCCGCGCTGACGCTTGGGCTACCGACACATTCTGATTCCTGATTTCTGACTTCTGTTATGCCCCTCGCTACCGCTCGGGGTACTGATTCCGGTCTCCTGTCTCCTGTCTCCTGTCTCCTGTCTTCTGTCTTCTGTCTTCTTTCAACTCCATTGACAATCTGTTTTTGAGGGGCTTATAGTGGCAATGATGGCTGCTCGCCTTAAAACACTTCTTTTCGTGCTCCTGATGAGCTTCAGCGTCTACGCCGCCGCGCCCGCGGAACGCGGGATGAACGAGCGTGTCTGCCCGATGAAGTGCTGCAAGAAGGCGAAAGCGGAAAAGCGGAATACCAGAGACCCGAAATACCTTTGCCGGGTTCTGACCTGTTCGCAGACTGTCCCGACCAACGCGCCTGCGTTTTCTGTTAGCGGGATTGCTCCGGTTTATGTACAGTCTCAGGAGACCGATCCTTTTCCCGCAGCTTTGAGGATCAGCCATCGATTTCTGGCAGGGCATACGTTCGCACCCAATGCGCCGCCCACCGGATTGCAGCCCATCTATATCCAAATCAATTCATTCCTGATCTAGTTTCGGGGGAGTAGTGTGCCTTTTTTCAGGCGAAGTGCGTCTGGAGAAGGCATATTTCTATTTCCCCCGCAGCATTCTTGCGTTCAAACCGGCCCGTGTCGCTTGATTCGGACCGCACGCAGCCTATCTAAACGTTTTCACCTGGTCGCTGTTGAGCGGCGTGAATCTACGATCTCAAACAACTTTGAAAAGAGGAAAGACAATGAAAATCAGAATACTTATAACTACGCTATTGGTCATTTCGGTTGGAGTGCTTGGAGCTGCCTGTGGCGGCGGCAATTCTTCGTCAGGAATGAAGAAGATCGCCGACCAGAAGATCAGCAATGATCTGACCGTCACTCTCTCGAACGCCGACGGCAAACTCAAAAACGGCGAACAGACCATAACGCTTTCGTTCACAGACGCCTCGGGCAAACCAGTCGAGATCTCCGCTGCGTCGCTGAATTTCAACATGCCGGCGATGGGCTCGATGGCCGAGATGAACGACGCTGCGACGCTGAGCACTTCATCGACCGCCGGCGAGTTTAGCGGAAAGGTCAACCTTCAGATGGCAGGTGAATGGATCGCCCAGATCAGTTATGAAGGAAAGGAAACGGGAAAGACGACGATGAAAGTGACAGCCTATTGAGGCTCAATTTTCAATGATCATCGATCAAGGTTCAATGACGGGACCTCATGGTATCCAGGTAGCCGTTGAAGCCGATTGATCGATGGTCATTGATCCCTGATACCTGATACCTGATACCTGATACCTGATACCTGACAAGATGATACATAGGCTCATAGAACTGTCCCTGAAGAATCGCGGCATCGTGATCGTGGTGTTCAGCGTTCTCGCGTTGGCGGGTTACTGGGCGCTGGTCCATACGCCGATCGACGCCATACCCGACGTGTCTGAAAACCAGGTTATCGTGTTTACGGACTGGGCGGGCCGTTCGCCGCAGGAGGTAGAGGACCAGATCACCTATCCGTTGGTGACAAATCTCCAGGGCCTTCCGGGAGTTAAGGTCGTCCGCGCGAATTCGATGTTCAGTTTTTCGATGATCAACATCATCTTCGATGAAGGGATAGACCTTTACTGGGCAAGGACCCGCGTACTCGAACGCCTAAATCTGGTCACCGCGCAGATGCCGGATGGTGTCACGCCGACCCTGGGTCCGGACGCGACGGGCGTAGGCCAGGTCTTCTGGTACACGATCGAAAGCGAGAAGCTCAGTCTTCGTGAACTCAGGACTCTGCAGGATTGGTTCGTACGCTATCAACTCAATTCCGTGAAAGGCGTCGCGGAGGTCGCCGGCGTCGGAGGATTCGTCCAGCAATACCAGATCGATATCGATCCGATTGAGCTCCGTGGTTACGGACTCGCCTTATCGACCGTCATCGACGCTGTAAAGCGTTCGAACAATAACGTCGGTGGAAACGTGATCGAACAGTCCGGCCAATGGGCGGTCGTCCGCGGAGTTGGGCTGGTTGAATCCGTGAGCGATATTGAGGACATCGTCCTCGGATCTTCGAACGGAACCCCGATCTACGTGAAGAATGTAGCGAAAGTGAGTCTCGGCGACGCTTTCCGGGTCGGGGCGCTCGACAAGAACGGGAAGGAGGCAGTCGGCGGGGTCGTGATCGCACGGTACGGAGTTAACACCCCCGAGGTGATCGGCGCGATCAAGGAAAAGATCAAGCAGATCGAGGTCGGGCTTCCCGAGGGCGTGAAGATCGTCCCGTTCTATGACCGTACCGAGCTTGTGAATCGAGCTACATCGACCCTCAGGTGGACGCTGATCGAAGAACTGATACTCGTCTCGCTAGCGCATATTTTCTTCCTGGCGCATTTCCGGTCGATACTCATTGTTTCGCTGCCCTTGCCCCTCGCCGTCCTGATGTCATTTCTGTTCATGTATTTCATGGGCATCAGCTCGAACATCATGTCCCTGGCGGGAATCGCGATCGCGATCGGGGTATTGGTCGATGCGGGAATTGTCGTTACGGAGAACGCGTTTCGATACATCGAGAAGAACGGGATCGATACTTCTGACCGAAAGGCAGTCTGGAAAGCGGTTTTCAGGTCAACGAAGATAGTCGGAAGACCGGTGTTCTTTTCAATGGCGATAATCATTCTCGCCTTCATACCGGTCTTCGCCTTGGAAGGGCGCGAAGGGAAACTGTTCCATCCGCTAGCGTTTACAAAGACATTCGCGATGATCTCGGCGACGATAATCGCTGTCACGCTTGTGCCCGTTCTTTGCACTTTCCTCTTACGAGGCAAGATGCATTCTGAGGATTCAAACCCTCTGATGCGCATCCTGCACAAGATCTACAAGCCGTTCCTGCTTTTTGCGCTGAACCACAAACTGGCCGCGGTACTCACGGCGCTGGCGCTTTTCTCCGGGGCGTTGTATCTCGCTTCCGGAATCGGTTCGGAGTTCATGCCCCCGCTCAATGAGGGCGACCTGATGTATATGCCTGTAACCGACCCGGCGGTCTCTATGGATGAAGCAATGAGGCAGATCCAGCATCAGGACGAGATCATCAAGTCATTTCCCGAAGTGGCCTGGGCGGTCGGTAAGGTCGGCAGAGCGGATACTTCCACCGATCCGGCTCCCGTGAATATGAACGAGACGATCATCCACCTAAAACCTGAAAGCGAGTGGCGAAAAGGAGTGACTCGAGAGTCGTTGGTGGAAGAGATGGATCGGGCTTTGAAGATGCCGGGCGTTACTAATATCTGGACCCAGCCGATCATAAACCGCATCGAGATGCTCGCCACCGGAATCCGTTCAGAGGTCGGGATCAAGATCTTCGGGAGCGATCTGAAGACACTTGAGAAGCTCTCGCAGGACGTCGCGGCGGCGGTGAACGGAGTGGAAGGCGCGGCCGACGTCTATCCGGAAAAGGTGATCGGAACTCCCTACCTCGACATCGATATCGACCGCCAGGCGGCTGCCCGCTACGGGATAGATGTAGGGATGATCAACGACGCCGTCGAGAAGGGGATCGGTGAAACGAACCTCTCGGTGACGATCGAGGGACGAGAGAGATTTCCGATTCGCGTTCGATATGCCGGCGAGTTCCGGGACACTAAGGAAAATATTGGAAGGATCCCGATCGTAATGCCTGATGGAATGGCCATCCCGCTTTCACAGGTCGCGAATATCCGCACTGTTAACGGAGCTTCGATGATCGCCAGTGAAAACGGTCTGCTAAAGGGGACGGTATTGCTGAACGTGCGAGGCAGGGATGTCGGCTCGTTTGTAACAGAAGCCGATCGTGTGGTCAGAGAGAACGTCCCTTTGCCGGCAGGTTACTATTTCTCCTGGAGCGGATCTTTCGAAAATCAACTGCGCGCGAAACAACGCCTCCTCCTGGTCGTACCGATCGTGTTGCTCGTCATCTTCGGTCTTCTCTATCTGACTTACCGCTCGGCAGTGGAGGCGGCACACGTACTTCTTGCCGTGCCGTTCGCACTAACCGGCGGCGTGTATTTGCAATATCTACTTGGTTACAACTTCTCTGTAGCCGTCTGGGTCGGGTTCATCGCGCTGTTCGGAACTGCAGTCCAGACAGGGGTCGTGATGGTGATCTACCTGGAGGAAGCGGTCGATCAAAAACGCAAAGATCTCGGATACCTGGACCGTAAGGGATTGTTCGATGCTGTGGTGGAAGGAGCACTTCTGAGGCTAAGACCGAAGGTGATGACCGTTTCGACGGTGGTTGCCGGACTGCTGCCGATCATGTGGAGCACCGGGACAGGATCCGACGTGATGCGCCCGCTCGCTACACCTGTGCTTGGCGGAATGGTTTCGAGTCTTCTTCACGTTCTGATCGTGACGCCTGTGATCTTCTTCTGGATCCATGAGCGGCGCCTTGAGCGCGGAACGGTCGCCAGGGCGCCTGTCTCGATTGAGATTGAGGAGGACGCGATATGAGAACGATCAGAATCAGCACATTGATCGCGTTCGTCCTTTTATTGATTGCCGTCCCGGCGCTTGCCCAGGTTTCGGGGACCGCTGTGAACTCATCGCTCGGAAGATACGTCGACTCGGTGAACGGTACGACGGCGAACGATGCCGTTCGGATCGCGCTGGACGGCAATGATGACCTCATGGCGATGAAGAAAGAAGCCGAAGCGGCCGGAGTTCTGATCGGGCAGGCGTCGCAGAGAGAGCGCACTTCCGTCGGTTTCGAAAGCCGCCAGCAGGTCGGCGGAGGAAGGAACCGCTCGATGGTGGTCGGATCGATCCCGCTCGAACTTGGCGGCAGGATCGGGGCCAGAAAAGAGGTCGCGAAACGTGAGGCTGAGTTCGCGCAAAGGATGTTCGAAGAGAAAGAGAGGCTTTTGGCTTCAGACGTAAGGGAGAAGTTTGGTCGGACGCTAGCGTTGGCGTACAAGCTAAAGGTCACCGAAGACGTTCTGAAATTCGTGACCGAAACCTATGAACTTGTGCGGGAGAACGTCCGCGAAGGCGATAAGGCACCTCTTGAGGAAAACATGATTCTCGTTGAGCTAAACCGGCTTCGCTCGATGCGGGAAAAGGACGAGGGCGGTGTCCGGATCTCGATCCTTGAACTCAAAAATCTGATGGGTCTGGGACCGGAAAGCCCTCTGGTGCTTAAGGGTGACTTCGAGAATCTGGTCGAGCCTCTGCCGTCATTGCGGATCGCGACAGATGTCGCGCTTCAGCGCCGGACCGATCTTCAGGTGCTTCGCGCTTCAGAGGCGTTCGCCGATGCAAGGATCGAACAGCAAAAGAGCGAGGGAAAGGTCGATGCCTCGGTGAACCTCGGTTATGAACGAATGACCGAGAACTTCCCCGGCAGGGGTGACCATATGGTTATCTTCGGCTTCTCGATCAAACTTCCGTATTGGAATGGCAACCGTGATGCGATCGAAGCGGCGGTTCTGGACAAAGAAGCTTCCGAGAAACGGCTTGCATTTGGCGAACTCATTGTCAGACGCGAGGTCGCATCGGCATTCGCGCGTTACGAGTTTGCCGCAAAGGCGCTGGAAATATTCCGTGTCGGAGTAACCGGTGAGGCGTTTCGCAATCTCGAAGTGATCCGCCAGACTTACGAATTCGGCGGTTCGTCATTGATCGACTATCTGGGAGAGCAAAGGCGATACGTCGATTATCAGTCCGGTCTTATCGACGCCCAACTCGAGGTCTATCTCTCGAAAGTGGAGTTGATGAAAGCGGGAAATGAGCCTGGGTTGAAGTAAGGAGACAGGAAACGAGTGACGGTAGGATCATAGGGGCAGGGCTTGTCCCTGCCCGTGAGCGAAGAGAATCTGTCACTAGCCGAAGCGTAAGCGGGACCCCTTTGTGGAGTCTGACACTTTAATTAGCTATGAAAGAAGAATTCGAAGATATCGACGAAACACCTCTTGGTGAACCGGAGGAACCCCGGCGGAAAATATCGAAGCCGATGATGGCAGGCGCGCTCGCGCTGATAGTCGTTGTTGCTTTTGGAGCTTGGTACTTTTTCGGTGGCGGCAGCTCCGGGAAGCCGGTCGCGACTCCGAAGGACACCTCGTTCGGAAGGTCGAATGAAGGGACTTCGACTGCGCTGGCTTCGGACCAGAAGATAACCTTGACCGATGACCAGCTTAAAGCGGCGGGGCTTGAATTCACGACCATCGGCGAGACGCTCGCCGATGTGTCGGCGACAGGATCCACAGCTGGTGTCGTCCAGGAGAATGAATATGGGGCCACACCTGTGATCTCCCTGGTAGGCGGGGTTGTGAAAGAGATCTACCCGGAGCTTGGTGAGTTTGTTAAGCGCGGCGAAACAATAGCCGTAGTTTCCAGCGATGAGCTCGCGGCAGCGGAGTCGCGTTATCTTTCGTTGAAAGCTGATCTTGAGGAAGCGGAAAAACGCTACCAAAGGGCGATCAAGCTTAGCGATATTTCCGAGGAGAGCCGGAACGAACTGGATCGCACAACTGCGAACCTGCGCGCCGCCGAGGCGGCTATTGCGGAGAAAAGGAGTAATTTTGAGCGATCGAAAAAGTTGGTTGATATAGGATCTGTAAGCAAAAGAGAGCACGAGAAAGTGACGACCGATTTCGAGACGGCGAGGGCGAATCTTGTCGAGGCCCAAAACAGATTCACCCGCGCCAGGAAGCTTCTTGAGATCGATCCTGCAAGAAACAACGAGGTCGATCAGTACCTGACAAAGGTGAGGAACGTTCAGGCTGAAACCGCAGCGCAAAGAGAGAGACTGCTCGTTCTGGGCTTGCCTTCGGAAAAGATCGGAGCGTTGAAGAGTGCTTCACAGGTCAGCGCTCTCTTGCCGATCGTCGCTCCGATCGCAGGCACGGTCACGGACCGGAAGATCAATCGTGGCGAAGTCGTATCCGCGAACTCGGAGATCGTGAGGGTTACCGACCTTTCAACGGTTTGGGTGATCGGACAGGTTTATGAGAAGGATCTCGGCAAGATCAAGACGGGCAGCGGCGCCAGCGTCCGAACCGATTCTTATCCTGGCGAATTGTTTCGCGGAAACGTGACATACATCGATCCGTCGCTGGATATGAAAACAAGGACGGCTAAAGCGAGGATCGAACTGGCGAATCCCGGAGGCCGTCTGAAGATCGGAATGTACGTCAATGTCGCGTACTCGATGCTGGGTGGTTCCGAAAAGACGTCGCCATTGATTCCAAAGGCCGCAGTTCAGACCATCGGAAACAGCAAGGTGGTCTTCCTGGCGACAAAGGAACCGAATGTCTTCATTCTCAGAGAGGTCCGGCTCGCCGAGGAAAGAGATGGCGCATTTCCGGCACTTGAAGGTGTGTTCGTCGGTGACAAGGTTGTGACGAACGGAAGTTTTCTCTTGAGGGCTGAGTGGCTGAAAACGAATTCTGAAACACTGTGAGGGATCAGATCCTCATCTCCAGCTATGTGGTTCCGGAGGTACCGGATCACCCGTGCGGGTCTCCCATTCGGCTTTGTGTGCAGGATCGAATTGATCGCCGCTTCCGAGTCCCCGGTAGTAATCATTTTCCCCGGGCACCTCTCGCCAAATATTCAAATACCAGTAGATCGGCATTGCAAAAAGACCGCCGAGGAAAAGCGCGATCGTCCAGATGATCTTCTGGTCTTTGCCGACCCGGTCGTTCTTGAACACATTGACGATGTAAAAGATCTGGAGGCCGATGATCAGGAAAATGGTGAGGAAGTGGATCAGCATCACGAAGAGAAACAACATTGCGTAAATACCCTGAAGACTTCCTCCATCTCCGGGGCCGGCTGCTATGGTCGCGACAATGAACATGAAGAACATTATGAAATAGGCGAACGGCCACACGGTCGCGATCCCTAGGACTTTTTTCCAGAATTTGCTCATTCACTCACCATTGTTCTCTTAGTTCATTACCTTACTACGAAGAACGGAGCGCGGTGTTCAGGCCGAAGGATTTGCGAACACCGCTCCGGGAATCTTGTCGCGTTCGCTCTGCAGTGCGAAAGATGATCCGTCGATAGCCCTGGAGACCGCCAATATGCCGTCGAGGTGATCGATCTCATGTTGTAGCAACTCGGAAAACAGGCCATCGATCCGCTTCGTCTGGTTCTTCCAGTTCTCGTCTCGCCAGGTCATCGTAAACGAAACGTACCTGCGCACTTTAACGAGTAGGTCCGGAAAGCTCATACAATCG
>JAHEEZ010000343.1 GCA_024640445.1 Acidobacteriota bacterium
TATTTCGGCGCGACCATATGGCTTAGCATTGAAAGCAGCCGACCCTGATAAAAGCCGGAAAGCATGTTCTTGTCCTGGCGCTCCTCGAAAGTCTTCAAACGCAGTTCTGTGAGAATCTCGCTTTCTTGCGAAGTGAAGCGTTCCGCGTATTCCTGGATCCGCTGATCGATCAATGCATTCATAACGCCCTCAAAACTTCACAACTATCTTCCCAAAATGAGAACCGCTTTCCATGAACCTGAGGGCTTCATGAATCTCTTCAAACCCAAACACTTTGTCCACGACCGGCTTCAGGTACTCCGCGCTGATCGTGCGATTCATTTCCTCGAACATTGTTCTCGAACCGACGAATATGCCCTGGAGCTTTATCGAATTCATCAAGATCCGGGTCGGGTCAAAGCCTTCCCCCGCCGCAAGCACGCCGATCAGGGCAATATGACCTCCCATACGGACAGCGTGCACCGAACGACCGAGCGTCCCCGCTCCCCCAACCTCGAGGACATGGTCGACGCCGCGCCGGGCTGTGTAAACCAGCGCCGCCTCATCCCAGTCAGGATTTTCCTTGTAGTTAAAGAGATGATCCGCGCCGAGGACATCCGCGCGTCCAAGTTTCTCGTCGCTTGAAGAGATAATGATCGTCTTCGCGCCCGCAAGTTTGGCGAACTGGAGTCCGAAGATAGATACCCCCCCGGTGCCCATCAGCAACACGGTCTCGCCCTCTTTCAATCCACCCGAAACCATAAGCCCGTTCCAGGCGGTGACCGCCGCGCACGGCAGTGTCGCACCTTCTTCATATGAAAGATGCCCGGGAATCTTCACGAGGCCTGATTCGTCGAACACACCAAACTCGGCAAGCACTCCGTCGAGATCGCCGCCGAGGGTCGTCCTGGCTTTTTCCGCCTCGATGCCGCCGTCGATCCATCCCTGCATAAAGATCGGCGTTACCCGGTCGCCTTCTTTCCAGATCGTCACTTTCGAACCGACCTGAACAACTTCCCCCGCGCCGTCGGACAACGGAATCAAAGGAGTCTTGAGTTTGGGGTTGTACCTTCCGGTAACCATCAGCAGGTCGCGGTAATTCAAAGAGGCGGCGTGGAACCTCACCAATACCTGCGTCTCGCCTACCTCGGGCACCGGCCGTTCGACGGCCTTCAGATTTTCGATACCGAAATCTCTGATCTCGTAAGCTTTCATATCTTTTCTAATCTCCTGTCTGCAGGCTAAATTGGTCGGCAATCCCGTTCAGATCCTGGTCACAATGGTGTCTGCCGGGAAACGGACCTTCTTGAGCGGAGCCAGCCAGTCACTGCCTGTCCGGTAGCCAAGCGCGCACATCACTGTGGCGGTGTATTCTTCAAGCCCGAGGATCTTGTCGACCTGTTCGGGAACGAAACCCTCCATCGGACACGCATCGACGCCGAGAAGTGCGGCGGTCTCAAGAAGGAACCCAAGCGAGATATAAGTTTGCCGCTGTGCCCATGCCTTGGTGAGGCCGTTCTTTTCTAGATTGGCACGGGTGTTTTCCAACGCCTCAGCCAGTCCCGACAGATCCTCAGCAGGTGTACCACGGACCTCCATCGTCAACTCCAGGAATTCCTTGATATGTTGCTCGGTAAACTCCTTTCTCGCCGCGAAGAAGACCAAATGCGAACAATCCCTCACCTGCGGCTGGTTGTAGCAGGCGGGTGCAAGCCTCTCCTTCATATCCCGGTCGCTGATAACGATAATGCGGAACGGCTGAAGCCCATAACTTGAAGGCGCCAGAATCGCCGCCTGCTCAAGCAGTTTCCAGTCACGCTCCGAAACCCTCCTGTCCGGATCAAAGCCCTTAACGGCGTACCTCCAGCCGAGCCTGGAGATGATCTCTTCTCCCTCGATAAGCGGCGTTCTTTCGAATCCCGCGCGTACTGCGTCTTTCATCGGTTATACCCCCTTGTCTGTAACTGCCTTGTTCACGATTCGTTTCACTGATGAACCTCTCAAACCGGGACTTCCCGTCCCTTATTTACCAAAGTGATTATGTCGTCCAAAGTGTAGGTGCCGAGACGTTCCTCGACCGCCGAATCGATCTCTTTCTGCAGGTTGCAGAGGACCGACTCGATATTTCTCCCCACCGGGCAATCCTGGTCCGGTTTCTGCCGGTGAAGCGAGAAGACCTCACCGTGCGAAACCGCACGGTAAACGTCAAGTAAATTGATTTCTTCAGGATCTTTGGTAAGGCAGGTTCCGCCGCTGTAGCCGGTCCGTGAAACGACCAATCCGGCTTCATGCAGATCGCACAAAAGCCTTCTTATTACCACAGCATTCGTATTAACACTTTTGGCGAGATACCCGGACTTGACTCTCCCGTCACAATTGCGGGCGAGCATTGTCAGCACGTGTACTGCCATTGCAAATTGACTGTTCGCCATAAGTGTAACAAGGATAGTTACAGAACGTGGCGTTGTCAAGCGAGAAGTCTTTGGGAGATCTACGCAAGTACCTTCCTTAGAGCCGCTTCCAGCTCCGGATAGTCAAACTTGAAACCGGCGTCCAGAAGTCGCTCGGGATGGACCTTTACGCCTTCGAGAAGCAGCCTCTCTCCCATCTCTCCGAATAGAAGTTTCACACCAAAGCCGGGAACAGGAATAAAGGTCGGCCGGTTGAGAACCTTCCCTAGCGCGCTTGTGAAATCGCTGTTGGTCACCGGGTTCGGCGAAGTCGCGTTCAGAGGCCCTTTCATACGGTCGTTGTTTATGAGGAACTGGATAATCTTCACCAGGTCCGGCAATGCGATCCAGGACATCCACTGATCACCCTGTCCAACCGTACCTCCGAGTCCGAACGAAAAGGGAGTGATCATTTTTGCCAATGCCCCGCCACCTTTCGCGAGCACGATCCCGATCCTTGGGATCACCACCCGGGCACCGAACTCCTCCGCCTTCATTGCCTCAGCTTCCCAGTCTATGCTGAGGTCGGAAAGGAATCCGTCTCCCGGCTTGCTGTTCTCGGTGATATCTTCGTCGCCGCGGCTTCCGTAGTAGCCGACCGCCGAGGCTGAAACAAAGAGCTTCGGCGGCGAATCCAGACCTTTCAACGCGTTGACCAGGGTTTCCGTACCTTCAACCCGGCTCTTCCTCAAACTCTTCTTCTTCTCTTCGGTCCAGTATTCGGCAATGCTCTCGCCTGCCAGGTGAACGACCGCGTCCAGATTATTGAGTTTGCCCGCTTCGGTCTCGGAAAAGCCCTCATACGGGTCCCATTGAACATCGTGGTCTGTCTCCGGCGCGCTTCTCGAAAGCCTAAATATCTCGTGCCCGTTTTCCTCAAGAACCGGCGTCAATGCCGACCCGACCAAT
>JAHEEZ010000344.1 GCA_024640445.1 Acidobacteriota bacterium
GCTTTCCGCGGGCCTCACCTTCACATGCCTCATGTATTTTCCCGGGCCTTCCAGGAACCCTTCCGGATCGGAAAGATCGGCTCCTCCAAAAAAGCCGACGTTTACGTGCGCCGAGTACGAGTTCACGTAGGCGAAAGCCGCATCGCCAACGCAGGCGGTAGGGTGCCCATCGTGAAGAAGCTCGCGAACGTCGTCTCCACAGGCGCGAATGATATCAAACCAGTATCTTGCGATGGTTCCGAGACGGTCTTCACGGACTTGAAACCAAGCCTCAACCTCGGGATCGCGCCTTTGAGCGCTGGGCAAAAGGAAGAGCCTGGTCATGATGTCCTCAATTCAGATCGGCGTCGGCGATCGCCCAGTCCGACAAAAGGGGAATGGTCGCGCAGGCCGGACCGCCGTCCTTTGCAAGCCCGTGGATCCGGGCCTCGAGCACAACCGCCTCGCTCCAGTCCTTCAAAGCCTCCGCCAGTATGGATCGTTTGAGACCGTAGAGTGGGACTTTCGCGCGGCGCGACCAGGGAGTATTCAGCTGATGCGCAGCAGAACCCGAGTTCACATAGATGAACCTCTTCTTCGAAGGCCCCTGTGAGAACTCACCGGTCAGCCTCGGAGGGTCGGCTTCAATGTCAGCGATCGTCAGGGGAAACTCGAACACGAGCTCTTTTTTGCTCTTCGCCAAGGGCGCGAGCAGCGCAGAGCGCCCCTGCTGAACCGCATAGATCACTCCCGCAAGCGGATGCTCGACTATTATCCTGAACTCAAGTTGGGTTTTCATATGGCGCGGCGGGATATCGTATTTCGCCGCCTACGACGGCTGCGCGTCGTGTACGGTCGCTGTCTCCTGACTGCTTTTTTGCCCCTCGCTAAGGACTCGGGGTATTGAATTCAGCCGCCGCTACGCGGCTCAAATATCAATTTGCATCCCATACCCCGGGTTCCGCTTCGCTCCACACGGGGCTGATTTCCGAGGCCTCTGCGGGGCTCTTCATCGGTCAACCGGCGCTGATCTATGGGCCCTCGATCCACAATTCACGACGCACAATTCACGATTCACGGAATATCCTTCATAGAAAATCGGCACGCTCCCTGACGGTCGCGTTTCTGCCATCTACCATTCACTATCCACGATTCACAATTCACAATTAACCCACGGCCTCCTGCCCCCTAAAACCTGTAAACCAGAGCGTTGCAATGCATTCCCGCGCCGACGGAGGCCATCACCACGGTATCCCCTTCTTTCAATCCGTAGCCGTCAAGATTACCTTTCAATATAAGATCGAGCATCGTCGGGATCGTCGCGACCGATGTGTTTCCCAAAAACTGGATCGTCATAGGGAGTTTTCCCTCGAAACTCTCCGGCTTTACCCCGTAATGGTCTGCGAGATGGTTTGCGATCGCCTGGATCAGCTTTTCGTTCGCCTGGTGGAATAGGAACATGTCGATGTCGGCGATACCGAGACCAGCTGAGTCGAGTGCCTTCTCTATGACCTTCGGCACCCATGTTGTCGCGTAACGGTAAACCTCTTTGCCGTTCATCTTGAACCAGCAGCTGCCCGCGACGCCTTCCTTGTTCGACTTTCCCAGATAGATATTGTCAAGATCCTTGTTCGCGTTAGAAAACGTCGCTTGCGAAAGAACTCCCTTGTCTCCCGCGTTTTTGGAGAAAACCGCCGCTCCGCATCCGTCGCCGAGGATCATCGAGTCCATATCGTGCGGATCGAGCATTCTTGACGCGACCTCGATGCCGACGACAAGCACGTTTTCCGCGTCGCCGCACTGGATCGACTGGTGCGCCTGGATCACCGCCTGAAGCCAGCCCGGGCAGGCGAACAGCAGGTCGTAGGCGAAACACTCGTGATTGGTGATATCGAGTTCGTTCTTAAGATAGGCCGCCATGTTCGGCACGGTATGAAACGCCTGCTCGCCGATCAGTATGTTCCCGGCGTTATGGGCGACGATGATACCGTCCAGATCGTTGAGGTCGAGCCCGGAGTCTTCTACCGCAAGCCGTGACGCTCTTGTCATAAGCGGCCTTGAGTCCTGATCGAACGGAACATATCGCCGTTCACGTATACCCGTTATCGCCTCGAGCTTGGCGGCCGCTTCCGCTCCCGACAGGGGCAATTCCACTCCGTCCTTTCCAAAAAATACATGGTCGTTGAAATCGCTGTTCGGTACGATCAGCTCAGGCAAGACGCTTCCTGTTCCTTTGATAACTGTCATTGGGTCGGGATTTTAGCATTAATTCGGGCGGAAGCAGGCACTAAGCAGGAAAACTATTTGCTTCGCTCATGGGCAGGGACAAGTCCTGCCCCTACAATCCGCTTTCAACTCACTTTTCCACCGCTGCAATTGAAACGATAGTTGAGGAGTGGTATAAATTAGAATTATTCTAAAACTAAATTTTATCAAGGAGTGAATATGGAAACGAACGGCAACAACGGAGGCTGCCCAGTGATGGGCGCCGAACTGAGAAATACTGCGGCAGGTTCCAGGTCCAACGCGGACTGGTGGCCCAATCAACTTAACCTCAACATCCTCCACCAGCACTCGGCAAAGTCCAACCCGATGGACAGCGGGTTTGACTACGCATTGGAGTTCAAGGGTCTGGACCTGGAAGCCGTAAGGCAGGACCTTTATGCGCTGATGACCGACTCGCAGGACTGGTGGCCGGCGGATTACGGACATTACGGTCCGTTTTTCATCCGCATGACGTGGCACGCAGCCGGAACCTATCGAGTAACGGACGGTCGCGGCGGGGGCGGCACCGGCAACCAGCGCTTTGCGCCTCTCAACAGTTGGCCCGACAACGGAAACCTTGACAAGGCTCGCAGACTGCTTTGGCCGATCAAGCAGAAGTACGGCCGCAAGCTGTCATGGGCAGATCTGTTCATTCTCGCCGGCAACGCGGCTCTTGAATCTATGGGCTTCAAGACTTTCGGCTTCGGCGGCGGACGCGAGGACATCTGGGAACCGGAAGAAGACATTAACTGGGGAAAAGAGACCGAGTGGCTCGGCGATGAGAGATACAGCGGTGACCGCGAGCTCGCTAACCCGCTCGGCGCGGTACAGATGGGTCTGATCTATGTGAACCCGCAGGGACCGAACGGCAACCCGGATCCCATCGCAGCCGCGAAAGACATCCGCGAAACCTTCAAGCGGATGGCGATGAACGATGAAGAGACCGTAGCTTTGGTCGCCGGCGGCCACACTTTCGGAAAGTGTCACGGCGCAGCCCTTGAAGATAATCTTGAGCGCGAACCGGAAGGAGCCCCCATCGAAATGCAGGGTTTCGG
>JAHEEZ010000345.1 GCA_024640445.1 Acidobacteriota bacterium
GGCCCCGTTCGCGTCCTTTTTATTACACTCAAAATAAAATCTGAAAGATCCGCAGGTTAAGTTCATTAAAGGGGGCAATCCCTCAGGATCAGACGGCATACGAAAATCAAACGGTAAATTACAATGGCAACTACCAAATCTACAACGGGCAAGTCCAAGAGGCCTAAACAGGACGACGAAAATGGTTTCGACGAAGCTGTGGCTGTGTCCGACGAAGAGGTCCGGGAGGATAACGGGGACGGAAGGCCTCGAAAGAAATCGGGATCTTCCAAAGACACCGTGACGATGGACCTCGCTGAACTGAAGGAGATGTCCATCTCGGAGCTCATCCAGGTCGCCAAGGAGATCGGAGTGGAAGGCGCATCCGGAATGCGCAAGCAGGAACTGATATTCAAGGTTCTTGCGAAGCAGACAGAGAAGAGCGGACTGATCTTCTCACAAGGCGTGCTGGAAACGCTTCCCGACGGGTTCGGGTTTCTAAGGGCCCCCGAATACAACTACCTGCCGGGTCCCGACGACATCTACGTCTCCCCATCCCAGATCAGAAAGTTCGATCTTCGCACTGGAGATACCGTATCCGGCCAGATCAGGCCGCCAAAAGAAGGCGAACGCTATTTTGCTCTCATTAAGGTGGAAGCCATCAATTTCGAGGCTCCTGAGGCAGCGCGCGAAAAGATCTTCTTTGACAACCTTACGCCGCTGTACCCGGACGAACAGCTCCATATGGAGACGAACGACCCGGAAAACATTTCGGCCCGGGTGATAGATCTTGTAACACCGATCGGTAAAGGCCAAAGAGCGCTGATCGTCGCCCCGCCGAGAACAGGTAAGACGATGCTTCTCCAGACCATCGCGAATTCGATAACGGAAAATCATCCTGAGGTTTCGCTCATCGTGCTGCTGATAGACGAAAGGCCTGAAGAGGTAACCGATATGCAGCGATCGGTCAGGGGCGAGGTCATATCGTCCACGTTTGACGAACCGCCGACAAGACACGTTCAAGTCGCGGACATGGTCATTGAAAAGGCGAAGAGGCTTGTGGAGCACAAGAGGGATGTAGTCATCCTTCTTGACTCGATCACAAGGCTCGCACGCGCTCACAATGCGGTCGTTCCGCCTTCGGGCAAGATCCTCTCCGGCGGTATCGATTCGAACGCCCTCCAGAGGCCGAAGCGCTTCTTCGGAGCCGCGAGGAATATCGAGGAAGGCGGCAGCCTTACGATCATCGCCACGGCGCTGATAGACACCGGCTCCAGAATGGACGACGTGATCTTTGAGGAATTCAAGGGCACCGGTAACTCCGAGATCCACCTCGACAGGAAGCTATCGGACAAGCGCCTGTTCCCTGCGATAGACCTGCAGCGAAGCGGCACCCGCAAGGAAGAGCTCCTTATAGACAAGGAGAATCTCAACCGTATATGGGTGATGAGGCGCGTGCTCAATCCGCTCTCATCGGTCGAGCAGATGGAAGTCGTTCTGGAAAGGCTGAGCAAGGCGAAAACCAACGCCGATTTCCTTGCGTCAATGCAGAGCTAAGCACGACGAAATCAGTTGTTTAGGAACGAAGGCGGCCTTTGCGAAGGCCGCCTTTTACTATTGACGACTTTATACTTACAATTCAGAACATATGCGCGTAGCGGTACTTTCATCTGAAGCGGTCCCCTATTCGAAGACCGGCGGCCTTGCCGACGTAGCGGGCGCTTTGCCGAAGGCACTTAGAGAGATCGGAGCGGACGCGCTCTTGATAACTCCCTGCTATCTCCAGACGAAAGGCGAGTACCTTTGGAAGACAGCGATCGAAGATCTCGTGCTCAGGTGGCGAGGCGTACCGTACAAGGCGAAGGTTTTCTACAGCGAGGCGAACGGATCGCCGACTTTCCTGATCGACGCGCCAGAGTTCTTTCACCGGGATTCGATTTATGGTTACCGCGAAGACTACGAACGCTTCGCCTTCTTCAATCACGCCGCGCTGGTGCTGCTGAAGCGTCTGGGCGATCCCGTCGACATAGTCCATCTCAACGACTGGCACTGCGGATTCGCGGCGGTGAAGCTCGCGCACCTGAGATTCTGGGACCCGTTCTGGCAAAATACAAGAACCGTCTTTTCGATCCACAACATGGCGTACCAGGGCGGCTTTGGCGCTGGTGAACTGTGGGAGTTGGGATTCGGGAGCAAGTTCGAACAGGATCATTTCGCGTTCAACGGGTTCGCCTCGGCGATGAAGGGCGGACTTAGCGCCGCAGACATGCTCTCCACTGTATCTCCGAGATACGGTTATGAGATTCAGCAGCCCGAAAACGGGTACGGACTCGATTGGTTGGTGAGGGCGCGAAGCGGACGTCTTAGCGGCATCACGAATGGAGTCGATTACGAGGTGTGGAACCCGGAGACGGATCCCGTTCTTGCCGCAAATTACAGTTTCAGGGACATTTCAGGCAAGAGGACCTGCAAGCGGGACCTCTTGGAGAAATTCGCGCTTCCGGTCGATCTCGACCGTCCGGTGTTCGGAATCGTCACAAGGCTCACCGCCCAAAAGGGGATCGAGCTCATTCAGCAGGTCGCTGGAGACCTGGTCGGGATGGGCGCATACATCGTCGCGCTGGGTTCGGGTGAGAACTCGTACGAGGAGTTCTTCCAGAGGCTGCGCAATGCGGCTCCGTCGCAGGTCGGAGTGTTCAGCGGATATAACGAGGACCTTGCGCACACGATCGAAGCGGGTGCGGACATGTTCCTGATGCCGTCCAAATTCGAGCCCTGCGGACTCAACCAGATGTACTCGCTAAGATACGGCACGGTGCCGATCGTGAGGGCGGTCGGCGGTCTCGACGACACGATCACAAACTTTGACCGCGTGACGGGACAGGGAAACGGTTTCAAGTTCGGGGAGTTCAGCGCCCACAGTTTCCTCGAGAAGATATATGAAGCGGTGTTCGCTTATGCCGAGCCCGAAGCCTGGCGGAGAATTCAGATCAACGGAATGACGGAAGACAATTCGTGGCAAAACGCCGCGAGGAAATACCTGGCGCTTTATGATCACACCCTAGCTCTCTAGAACTAGCCGAATCAGTACCCGGAGCGGTAGGGACGGGCAGATCATTGAACAATGTTCATTGACCATTGACCAATGACAATCACTACCCGGAGCGGTAGCGACGGGAATAGATCACGTGAACCGCAGAGCCGCAGAGGCGCTGAGTCAGAAAGGGTGGAAGAACAAGATCCTCCACCCTAAAATCCTCTGCGCTTTTGCGCCTCAGCGGTTAGTTAGTCTTGTGCACGTCGTTA
>JAHEEZ010000105.1 GCA_024640445.1 Acidobacteriota bacterium
GGGACGAGCAACTCGAGATCGCGAAAGGTTACTACGAGAGAGTGTTGCAGATCGACCCGGAGGATCTTTCTTCGATATATAACCTTATGCTTCTGAACCAGAAACTGGGAGACAGGAAGACGGCCGCTGAACTCGCAGTGGTCTTTCGGGATCTGAAAGACGACCCACAGGTTTCGTCGCTCGCCAGCACCTTCCTGCAGGGAAATTCGGACGTCGGCAACGAGAGCCTGCCGTTCCACGCCCACGAACTCGCGCTTTTCGATCCGGCTTCGGAGGTTAAGGATTATCTTTCGATCCTCAACATCGACTGGACGAACAAGTTCGATTTCAACACGCTTCCGACGGATTCAAGGTTCCAGAAGAAGCAATAAATGCAGTCCGGATCGGCGGGTCAGTGTAAAGTCCAATGAGAATAGCGCGGTTTAGTTCCTGTCTTCTGACGGCGGCCCTCGCGGTCGCCTTCTTGTCTTCCGGCGTTTTCGCCCAGTGGCAGGCGCTTGGGAATCTTACAAAGATCGTCGAACGTGGCTCGGACTCGATCGTTGTCCAAACCACGTCAGGTCTTCGTCTTAAGATCGAATTTGACGGTTACCCCGGTGGAACCACGACGATGGTCAGGTTCACATTCTCCGGTTCGAAAGGGTCCGGGCTCCACACGTACGCTTCCGTTGATGCCAATAGCAACGACGTCCCCCCAAGATTAACCATCGAAGAATCGGGGAATGAGGTTGTGATCGACGCGGACCGCGCCTTCGAAGGCCCCAAGCGGGATGGTGTGGTTGTCAGGCTGAAGAAATCCCCGCTTATGATCGAAGTGGCCGAGAAGCTCGGAGGAGTGGTCCTCCGCGAAGATCCGAATAACCCCGCGATGTTCAATCCTGCGACCGGCGAGTCGAAGATCTCATTCCTCCGCCGCGGCGAGGCCGAGACCTATTACGGTTTTGGCGAAAAGGCCTTTGCAGGTATGTCCAGACACGGCGAGTACATCGTCAACTGGAACACCGACACATACGCGTATCCGGTCGGACTCGATCCGATCTACCAGTCGATACCTTTCTTTTACGCGCTCCGCGACGGCAAGGCTTACGGCGTATTTCTAAACAACACTTACCGGACGTTCTTCGACATGGGCAAGACATCGCCCGAGCACTATACGTTTGGGGCGGACGGCGGGAATCTCGACTTTTACGTCCTCACGGGGGAAAGGGAGCGGTCGCCCGGTAATGTCCTTCGGGCATATTCGCACCTCACGGGCAAATCAGAGATGCCTCCGCTCTGGGCGCTTGGCAACCAGCAGTCGCGATGGTCCTACTACCCCGAATCCCGTGTGCGTGAGATCGCACGGAAGTTCCGCGAGCTGAAGATACCCGCCGACGTCATCTATCTCGATATCGACTATATGGACGGCTACCGGGTGTTCACATGGAACAAGGAACGGTTCCCGGATCCGAAGAAGATGATCAGCGACCTTGCCGCCGAAGGATTCAAGGTCGTGCTGATCGTCGATCCGGGCGTGAAGGTCGATCCGAACTACTACGTTTACAAGGACGGGCAGGCAAAGGGCGTCTTTGTGAAGAACCCGGACGGCAGCGAACTGAATGCCAACGTCTGGCCCGGACTGACGGCTTTCCCGGATTTCACGGACCCGAAGGCGCGTGAGTGGTTCGGTTCGCTTTACAAGATGCACGTGGATGAGGGCGTCGCGGGATTCTGGAACGATATGAACGAGCCGGCGACGTTCATGACCCCCAATTCCGAGCGGCCGCAGATCTACCATCATCCTGACAAGACATTTCCATACGACACGCCGCACAACGGTGACGGCCATCCGGGAGATCATCGTAGATACCACAACGTCTACGGGATGCAGATGGCGCGCTCGACATTCGAGGGACTTCGAAGGCTTGCACCGGAAAAAAGGCCTCTGGTGATCACACGCGCGGGATTTGCGGGTGTGCAGAGATATTCCGCCATTTGGACCGGTGACAACGTCGCAAGCTGGACGCATTTGCAATTGACGATCCCGATGCTCACGAATCTGAGCGTTTCCGGCGTCCCTTTGATTGGCGCCGATGTCGGAGGTTTTTCCGGCGAGCCCGACGGCGAGCTCTACACCCGCTGGATCCAGGCGGCGGCGCTGACGCCTTTCTTCAGGTCGCATTCGGAGACGGGCGTAAAGGAGAAGGAGCCCTGGGCATACGGCGACAGGTTCACGCCGATCAACCGTGCGGCCGTCGAACTCAGATACAAGCTGCTACCTTATCTGTATACGCAGTTCTACGAGCACCAGAGGGTCGGGACGCCGGTAATGCGCCCGCTCTGGTTCAATTATCCTAAGGACAAGAACACCTATCTCAACAGCGACCAGTATCTGGTGGGCAGCGACATAATGGTCGCGCCCGTGGTCGTACAGGGGAAGACCTCGCGAAATGTATACTTCCCCGAAGGCGACGACTGGCGAGATCTGGAGACGGGCGAACTTTATAGAGGCGGCACGACGGCAATCGTAAAAGCTCCGCTTGAGAAGGTCCCGGTCTTTGCGCGCGTCGGATCCGTGATCCCTATGCAGCCGGTTGTGCAGAACACGGGCGAGATGAAGAACGTCCCTGTGACTCTGGTTGTGATCGCCGGGATCGCTGGTGACAGGACCGAGAGAGGAGAATTATTCCAGGACAGAGGCGACGGGTGGGACTTCAAGCGCGGAGGTTACAGCGGATACAGGGTGGTCCAATGGGAGCACAAGCGCGGCTCACTCTTCATCGGACTGAAAGGCTCTGAAACGGGTTTCCAGAAGATCGCGGGAACTGAGGCGATCGGCGTTTCGGCGAAACCCTCTGCGATAATGATCGACGGAAAGAACGTGGAGTTCGAATATGATCAGGGAACCGGCCGCGTCAAGCTGAAGCTGGACAAAATACCAGCCTCGATCGAGATGAGGCGATGAGACCGTGAGCAACTAAACAGTCAAGGCTCGAATCGCTAAGCATTCCGGATCTGAAATAACTCAAAAGGCATTATGAAAATCAAGTCATTCTTCTTGCTCGTTGCGGGCATTCTCATCGTTCCTTCCGCTCTTGACGCCCAGGACTCCGGAATGGGCGGGGTATCCACGGGTGAACAGAAAACGTATACGTCCAGAAGGACCACCGGGATAGTCGATCCAAAGGCGCCGGTCGTCTTCCAGGACGTGACCGCGACGACCGCGCTCAAGGATTTCAAATGCGTATCAGGGTCGAAGGAAAAAGATTACATTCTTGAAACGACATCCTGTACTGTCGCCGTCTTTGATTACGACGGGGACGGCCGACCGGACATTTATCTCCTCAACGGATCGACGATCGAAGCGGAGAAGGGAAAAGCCGCCGCTCCGAAGTCGGCTCTATACAGGAACCTGGGCGGATGGAAGTTCGAGGATGTCACGGCAAAGGCGGGCGTAGCGAACGAGCGATGGGGAATGGGAGTCACCGTGTCTGACTACGACAACGACGGCGACCCGGACCTCTTTGTCAGCAATTTTGGCATTCCGAGAATGTACAGGAACAACGGCGACGGGACATTCACCGATGTTGCCGAAAAGTTGGGCCTTGCCTTGAAGGGCTGGCACACGGGCGCATCTTTCGGAGACTATGACAAGGACGGGCGGCTCGACCTCTTCGTCCCTGCGTATCTCGATTTCGACCTCGACAAACTCCCTCCCAAAGCCTCGTCCGCCGGAAAGGATGGCTCGGTCGGAACAAACTACTGCCAGTTCCGGGGTCAGCCCGTGATGTGCGGACCGAGAGGTCTGAAGGGTGCGAAGGACAAACTGTTTCACCAGAAGGCCGACGGTACGTTCGAGGAAGTCGGCGATGCGGCAGGTGTCAACGACGACGGGAACTACTACGGCTTTTCTTCGGTGTTCGTCGATGTCGATGACGACGGCGATCTGGACCTTCTAGTCGTAAACGATTCCACTCCGAAGCAGCTCTATCTCAATGACGGAAAAGGCAAGTTCGAGGAATTCGGCTATCCGTCCGGGATCGCGTTGAACGAGAACGGCCGGGAACAGGCGGGGATGGGTCTGGGTATCGGGGATTTCGACAATGACGGAAAAGTGGATTTCCATATCACGAACTTCTCGGACGATTCCAACACTCTCTATCGAAACGACGGGGACGCGAACTTCACGGATGTCACGTTCCAGACAGGACTGGGTGAAGCGTCGATACCTTTCCTGGGCTGGGGAACGGCATTCTTTGATTTCGACAACGACGGTTGGAAGGATGTGATAGTCGCAAACGGACACGTCTATCCGGTCGTGGATGAATATCAATGGGGGACCAGCTTCGCTCAGCAGATCCTGCTATTCCATAATGAATCGCCGGATGAAAAAGGCAGGGTGCGTTTTGAAAGGGTCCCGGCTGCGCCTGATTCGGGACTTGCGATCGCCAACAGCGTTCGCGGACTGGCAGTGGCGGATTTCGACGGCGACGGGCGTTTGGATATCGTAACCAACGATATGGACTCGTCCCCCACACTTCTTCGTAACGTGGCCGAGCCCACCGGCAACTGGCTTGCTCTCAAACTGGTCGGTGATGTTTCCAAAGGCACGCCCGCAAACGCGATAGGATCAGTGGTGACGGTGGTGGCCGGCGGGTTACGACAACGGTACGATGTCACCAGCGGAGCCAGTTACGCGTCTCAGAGCGACCAGGTAGTACACGTTGGTATCGGGAAGAGCGCTAAAGTGGATATGATCGAGATCCGGTGGGCGAACGGCACGGTTGAAAAGGTTCAGATCGACGGTATCAATAAGTACCTGACGATCAAACAGGGTAAGGGAATCAGCGAGTAGTGCAGCCCCTTTGTTCTCGTACCAGATGACAACTTGCTGATGGGCGGCTAGTCCGCCCACTTTCACTGCCACACCTACTTCTTCCCGCCAAATTATCACTTCCTTATTGAAAAAAAACAAAAAAAAGTTTATCTATATGTTTGTTTTGGGCTGCAACAAAGTATCGGAAAAAAGGCTTTTTGGCGATAATCCGGCACTTTTATTGCCCCGGTTCGCGCTCTGATGCTAGTCGAAATGAAGAGAATTTACCTCCAAAAAGCAAAATCCCAGATCGCAAGGCCAAATACCATCCGGGACATCAACCGGCAGATAGTTCTTAACTATGTGAGGGATCGGGCCCCGATCTCCCGCGCCGAGATCGCCCGCGAGACGAACCTCCAGAGATCTACGGTTTCTTCGATCGTCGATTCGCTTGAAAAGGCAGGTTTGGTAGAGGACATCGGGACTGGCACCTCGACGGGAGGGCGAAAGCCCACGCTCCTTAGGATCAAGGGCGGAAGTCCCGTCGCGATCGGGGTGGATCTCACGCCGAGGACCACGACGATCGCGGTCGCGGACCTTGCCGGCAATCTTCTCGACACGGACACGTTTCCAACATCGCAGGACGCCGGATTTATGAGCGAGCAGATCGTCGGCAAGGTATCCAAGCTGGCGAAGAAATATCCGGACGATGACCTCGAGGTCGGCATCAGCCTGCCGGGCGTGACAGACCAGGATACGGGCAACGTTGTCTACATTCCATACTTCAGGTGGCGCGATTGGGACATCGCTCAGAGGATAACGGAAGCGACCGGAATGCCGGTCACGATCGACAACGATGCTAATGCGATAGCACTCGCGGAGCTTTGGTTTGGGCGTGAAAAGATAAGGAGCGCAAGGAATTTCATCACTGTTCTTGTGGCCGAAGGCGTAGGCACGGGGATCGTTTTTGACGGCCAGGTCTATCGCGGAGACAAGGGGGACGCGGGCGAGTTCGGGCATATGATCGTCGGCGAAGCCGGACCGGTTCCGTGTTCCTGCGGGGGCCGAAGCTGTTGGGAAGCGCATGCCTCTAACGCTGCCGTTATCGAGAGGTACAGAAGCCTTTTCGAAGGGTCCGCCGCCGCAAGCGGCATAGAGTTCAAGACGATAGTGGGACTCGCAAAGAGCGGGGAAGAACAAGCGGTCCAGGCACTTAATGAGACCGCGAAATACGTGGGTATAGGTATATCCAATCTGATCGTCGGCCTAAGTCCGCAGGCGGTCGTCGTAAGCGGGAGCATCACCGAAGCGTGGAGCCTTATCGCGGACGAGGTCCACGACGCGGTAGAAAAAGGGATCCGCAGACGGTTGGCGAAGACGGTGATCACCGCATCCTCTCTGGGGGGGCGTCCAACCCTCACAGGCGCGATCAGTCTGGTACTTGCCAAAAAATTCTCTTCAGCTAGTTGAAAAAAGTTCATTTTTTGCTTGAAATTTTCATTTTAGCTGTTAGAATTCTCAAATCTTTGTTTGTGTTTCGAACAAAGTTTCATCTTTCAAAGCGCAAAATTGAGGCGAAATAGCGGTTGTATTCGCCGGCATAGCAAGGGAAGCTTTCCAAATGACCCCCGCGGTTTCTCAGAGGAAGATTCCCTTTAGCGGTCACCATCACTATTGAGGTGGGGCCGAAGTTTAGTTTTTTGCGCGAATTTGCAAGCTGTGTTGTTCTCGTGGATCTCGGCTGAAATGTTCCGCCGAAGCCGAAGACCGGCCGCTCACGGGCAGCGCAGGAAGAGCCACCTAAATTTACGTTGGTAGGGGTGACGAGCACCCCTCCGGGAGAGGTCAAAAATATGAGTAAGTTCCTGAAAGAGCGCTTCCAGTTCTGGACGCTTTTGATCGTTTGCATGCTGGCCGCAAGCGGTTCACTGCTTGCGCAGAAAAACGTCGGCAGCATCATCGGTTCTGTCAAAGATCCGGTCGGAGCCTTGGTTCCGAACGCCAGGATCACCGTCAAGAACAATGCAACTGGTGCGGAGCGCGATGTCGTTAGCAACACTGCCGGCGAGTTTGTGGTTACAAACCTCGAGCCCGGCAATTACAGAGTCAGTATCGAGGCTGATGGCTTCAAGACCCTGGTGCTTGCTTCCGTCACGGTCGAGACGAACGCGAGGGTTCCGCTTGACGCGGTCTTCACGGATGTCTCGGGGGCGGGTGACAACATCGTCAACGTCGAGGTCGACAGCGCTCCCCTTGTTGAGAGCGAGACCAGCGTGCGCGGGGATCTGATCACCGGGCGCGAGGTAACCGACCTCCCGATCCCGCAAAGGAACTTTACGCTTCTGGCCGGGCTTTCACCTGGCGTTACACGTCCGACCTCGGCTTCAGTCGGAGTGATCGGCGGTGGCGGCAACTTCGTCAACGGCGGTTCATCTTCAACCGAATCTACGAGGTTCCGGGAATCCGGCGGTTCGGTCATATCTGCCAACGGCGCACGCGTCACTCAGAACAACTTCTCGCTTGACGGCGTGGACAACAACGAATCGCAATTCGGGCAGATAGCGGTCTTTCCGAACCCCGACGCGATCGCCGAGTTCAAGATCGAAACAAGCGTTCCCTCTGCCGAATCCGGACGCGCCGCGGGCGCGATCATTTCCACGACCTTCAAGTCCGGTGGAAACGACATACACGGGACGATCTTCGAGAACTACCAGGGACGTTTCCTCAGCGCAGCCGCTTCGCAATTCGATGAGAACGGCGCCAACAGTGATTACATTCCGAACTATGTGACCCACAACTACGGTGGAACCGTCGGCGGGCCGATATTCATCCCGAATCCCGGGATCAACGGCAGAGACCCGTTCTGGTATGACGGCAGGAACCGCTCATTCTTCTTTGTATCGGTTGCTGGGCAAAGAAACGGCACACCGGCGTTCGGCGGCGGCGAGTTTCCTTTCGTTACCGTTCCGACATCAAGGATGAGGATGGGCGACTTCAGCGAATGGCTCCAGCCGGGAACGACGCAGACCTATACGCTAGAAGGAGGCGGCACGATCAACGCTCCTATCGGAACGATATTCGATCCCCAGGGCAATCCGATCCCCGGCAATACGCTCGTCAACTGCGTCACTTGCGGTGCCTTCTCGGTATATGGACAGAATCTGCTTTCGGCATATCCGCTGCCGACCGAATCGGGTCTGCAGAACAACTACCGAAGGAATCGCGCTGAAAGGTCTAACGTGGACAGCTGGGACTTCAAGATCGACCACAAGATCACCGACAACAATACGGTCTTCGGCCGCTACAGCCGTTCGCAGAACTCCAGGATCCGCGACAATAACTTCCCGGATTCGCCGACCGGCAATGTCCTGCCGTCTGGATTCGGAGCGGGAGACGAGTTTGGTAATTCGCGTGGTGTGACTCTCGGCGATACACACATCTTCTCGCCGACGATCGTAAACGATATGAGAGCCGGCTGGACGAAAGTGGAGATCGGCATCAACAACCCGGGCATCAACGGTGCGCTCGGAATCAATCCCAACATTGACGCCACGCTCGGCTCGCGCGGCATCAACGATTGCGGAACCTGCGAGGGTATCATCCTTCTGGGAATAGCGGATCGCAATGACCTCAGCCAGGAGTTCGTCGGCGACGGCGGCCCCTTCTATTTCCTGTCGAACAACTATAACTTCGCTGACACGGTCACGATCGTCCGCGGAAACTCCATCTTCAAGTTTGGTGCGGACCTCAGAAACCGCAGGAATACCAACTTTGACGGCGGCCGCAACGGCGGCACCAAAGGTCAGTATCAATACGGTTCCTCTGCGGGCGGTTTCGTCGCGGGTAACTACAACGGTATCGGCTCTAACGACGCCGGTAACGGCGTAGCGAACTTCCTGCTCGGATACCAGCCCGGATTCGTCGGAAGAGGAACACCCGGCGGTCCGTTCACGCTCCAAAGCTCTGAACTTGCCTTCTTTGTTCAGGATGACTGGAAAGTGAGCTCCGATCTGACGCTGAACCTCGGACTCAGGTACGACATTTTTACCGCTCCGACCGAAAGGTTTGACCGCCAGGCGAATTTCGATCCCGCGACGGGCAATTTGATCGTTGCAGGAGAGAATGCTCCGGGCGGGCGTGACCTTGCTAACACCGACAAGAACAACTTCGGTCCTCGTATCGGATTTGCTTACAGCGGTTTGTTAGACAACAACAAGCTCGTCGTCCGCGGCGGCTACGGGATCGTGTACACAACTGATGTGAGCGGCGTACAGCCGTTGACGGCAAACCCCGGAACGGGTGCGGCCAACTTCCAGTGCACACCGATCACAAATCCGGGCGGCTGTCCGGGAACGTATCCGGTGGGACGCTATCCGTTCGAGACCGGAATTCCATTTGCACCAGGATCCGAGATCGCTTTGGCTCCGGGCACGATATTCCCGGCTCCGACGGGCGGCAACATCATCTACAACGATCCGAACAGAAGAGACGCTTTTGTCCATCAGTTCAACGTGACTGCCCAATATGAGTTCTGGCCGAACTGGTTGGCAGAAGTTGCGTACGTCGGCTCGCGCACAAGGAACCTGCTTATTGTCAGAAACATCGGTAGTGCCAATGATCAGGGTGGTCCCGGTTCGCGGCAGATAGACAATATTTCTACCGTAACCGCTTCCGAGTACACCGCCAGCGCAAGTTATGACTCGCTTCAGACGAAGCTGGAGAAGAGGTTCTCTAATGGTCTTTCGATACTCTCCACCTATACATGGGCGAAAGCGATCGATGACAATCCCGGTGGATTCTGCTTCGGCGGTACGGGTCCTCGCACCTGTGGTCCTGACGATCCGCTCAGGCCGGAGCTCGACCGTGGTCTTTCGGACCTCGATGTTCCGCATCGCTTCACATTCGCGAGTGTTTATGACCTTCCGTTCGGAAAGGGCAGAAATTATCTGCGCGATATCCCAACGGCACTCGACGCCGTTATCGGCGGATGGCAGCTGAACAACATAATCACGCTCCAAAGCGGTCCGGTCTTCACTCCGAACTGGAATGGCGGCAGGCCCGACCTGGTGGGTGATCCGACCGCGACTTCGGATCAGCTAGCTCAGGGGATCCAGTACAACGCAGCTGCTTTTGCGGCTCCGATCCAGCAGGTGTTCGCAAGCGACACCAATTGCCTCAATGGCGACGGAACTCCGAATGGCAGCTGCCCCATGATCGGCACCCTCGGAAGGAACACCTTCCGCGGCGAAAGCCAGCAGTACTGGGATGCGTCGTTGTTCAAGAACTTCGGCGTACCCTCGATCAGCGAGGCGTTCAATGTTCAGCTCCGCATCTCGGCGTTCAACGTCTTGAACCACGTCAATCGCTCAGCTCCTAACGGAAATATCGAAGACGCGAACTTCGGTAAGGACTTTTCGGAGCAAAGGAGACGTCAGATGGAATTCGGTTTGAAGATAATCTTCTAAGCCGTTCTGTCGGTTCACAGATCGAAACCAAGGGGGCGGCGTGTGATGAAAATCGCTCGCCGCCCCCTTTTCTTTAAGCGGGTCATTGCCAGTAAGTGCAACCGTGATCTTCAAAGCAGATTCAGAAGACGGAATCCGTAAGTTATCATTAAAGCGCCGAAGAAATTCCTTCAGGCTGCGTGCCGCGGACCCAGTGCAATGAGCCATCTTCTGAAATGCATACTGATCAGAGCCCTCTTCGTATCGGCGGCGGTCTTGGTGGTCTGTCTGCCGTTCTCACAGGCCATATCAGCGCAGACGGGCAATGCGGTAGATTTGTCGCCCGAGACGAAAGCGGTGCGGGAACGCGCATTCGCGGAGCTCAGGGCCGGCCGCTGGCCCGAAGCGGAAAGGCTTTTTGACACAATATCTGAGATCGCAAACGAAGATCCGCTTTCGCTCTATGGGTCGGCGCTTGCGAAGTTCAACGTTGGCAAGGTTGCCGAGGCGGATTCACGGGTTAGTGCTGCGATCCTGGAACTGGAAGCTGACGGGTCGGGAAATGGCCTTCTCGCTGATTGCCTGGTGCTCTCGGCTCTTGTTTCGGCTCGTTCGGGCAAGAACTTTGAGGCGGTTCCGAAACTGCGCCGCGCCGTTGAACTGGTTCCAGATCATTTTGACGCTGTCTTTTCGCTCGCGAGGGCACTTTTCGGAGACGGAGATCTGCGAAATGCGGCTTTCTATTTCAGGAAGGCGGTTGATCTAAGGCCTAGCGATCTGCAGGCGAGATTCTTTCTCGCTACGTCACTGGAAGACCTTGGCGAGACCGGCGCCGCGCTGAAAGAATACAGGTCGATCGTGGCTGCGGATCCCGAAAACGTCAACGGTAATCTGGGCCTGGGTGTTCTTTTGATCAAGACCGAAGGCGATCGGTCCGCGGAAGGCCTGAACACGCTCCGTAAGGTGATCGAGCTGAACGGTCGGAACTACGAAGCGAGGATCACGCTCGGTAAGGCGCTGATCGGTCGAAAACAATTGGAAGAGGCGATCGAGCATCTGAAAGTGGCGGCTGAACTCGCTCCCGGGAATCCGGAGCCGTTCTATCAGCTTGCCCTTGCGTACAGGAGAACCGGAAACAAAGCGGAATCGGAAAGATCGATGGAAAAAGTCCGTGCGATACATCAGGCGAGAAGAGGGGCGCCGGGAGACCAGTAGTTTATGGCGCTTGTACGTT
>JAHEEZ010000346.1 GCA_024640445.1 Acidobacteriota bacterium
TATTTCATAACGATGGGAATAATGGTAATGATCTTCGGAAGCCTTGTTGCGTATTTCTGGAAGAAAGGCTGGCTAAGATAAGAAGGAGACAGGAGACAGAAGTCAGGAGACAGAAGTCAGGAGACAGAAGTCAGAGGTCAGAAGTCAGAATTCAGAAGTCAGAAGTCAGAAGTCAGAAGTCAGAAGTCAGAAGTCAGAAGTCAGAAGTCAGAAGAGGATGTTCGATAAACTTCAGTTTGTCGATTACTCTTCAGGACTTCGAAAGGATGCAGGGGGCGGTACCTGTCACTTCGCAAATGGCGCGGCGGAAACGCGACCGTCAGGGAGCGTGTCTCAAGCAAAGACACTAAGATATCGTGCCTGCCTAACGCGCGGCGAGGCGATCGGCGGAAACGCGACCGTCAGGGAGCGTGCCAAAAGATCAGAGGCTGACGTGGATTCAACGACAAGTCACACTTTTAATATCATTCCCCCTCTGCAACTGCTTTGATCGCCTTATATTCGGTTCGCAAGAGTTCAGCCGACACATTGATAACCGTCTGTAACTCAACTCTCGCCACTTATTCCTCCGTCATTATCTTTCGTGTTGATCTTCTCAACCGAGAAGGACGCCCGCAGAGAGGCCAACAGCGTAAAGCACAAAAGCAAGCAGCGCCATTGGCTGAACAGGGTAACTCCGATAGAAATCGAGGGGATGCTTCAGGACGCTTCTTGTAGCGTAGATAGCCAGGGGAACAGGAAGGAAACCCGACCAAAGCCAAAACGACGCGTTCGTCAGCCAGGGCAGAGCGAAAATCACCGAGAATGTAACGAAGTATATGAACGCGAGAGCGACCGACGACCGATGCTTCCCCAACCGCACTACCAGATTCATCTTGCCTGACACCTTGTCCGCATCGTGATCGGGAAACTCGTTGACCCAAAGGAATGCCGCTATCAGAAGACCGAGCGGCGCCGATAGCCAAAACACGGACCAATCAATACTTCCCGTCTGAACCAGATACGCACCCAGAACGATCACAGGTCCGTACGAAACAGCGACAGCAATCTCGCCAAATCCTCTGTACGAGAACTTCAGGGGCATCCCGTGATATGACCACGCGAGCGCGGTGCCCGCGAATCCGAACCAGATCGCCCTTGGCTCGCGAAATATAACGATCAACAGGCCAAGCAGCGCCCCAAGACCACTGAATATCACCGCGATCGACCAGGTCTGAGCGCGTGTAAGAAGGTCATCAACAAGCACACGCTTTCCGCCCGAGAAGTCAGTCCTGTCCTCCTCCTTGACCGCCAGATCGGTTCCGGAATCGTAGTCTACAACATCGCCCCAGGCGTTCTTCGCAACCTCAAATCCAAAGAGCGATAACGCGGTAACAACAAGCCAAAACCAGGAATAGGTGCCTGCAGAGAAGGCGGCGGAGAACGCGATCAACAATCCCGCGGCGGAGGTGATGCTGATCTTCGGGTCTGCCAGCCGCCAGATACCTTCGCGGATGTCAGGTCGCATATCGAGATAGTAACCCTTTTGCGGCGCGCCGAACACCTACGCTCCGAATGACACTTTGTGCGCCGGAGCTTCAAACGCTCCGGAAGCGTCGGCCAATTCGAACCGGGCCAAGGCGTTTAATGCGGAATTCCCTGCCTTTTTCGTGTGACAGCATAAGACCACCGTTCTTCGCTCGCAAAACGAAAGAGGAGCCGTTTGAAGATCTGAAGAATCAATACTTGTAGATCGTATCCCGTTCCTGATCGCCCTGCCGGCTTTTCGCACCGGCTTTCTTTCCCAGGTCCTTGAGGAGGCGTTCGACGTTTTTCGCATCCCGGATCCGAAGGAAACCGAGCTCCTCGGTCTGCTTGTCACCGTCCGAATCACGCCACTGGTTAAACTCGATGATCACGTCTCCAAAGCCATTCCTCTTCTCGCGCCTGTATACATTTCCCAACTTTTCCGGGGGGAAACTGCGGATAAGGGTCGACCTGCCGCCCTCAAAACTTATCGCTCGACGGTCCGTTACCACATATGCCGTCTTTCCAGACTTTAGATAGACAAATAGCGGCGATGAAAGCATACCGATGCCGATGATTATGAATGGCAGGCCAAATAGAGGGAAGAAACTGAAGACCGAAAACCCCGTGGTAAACCAAACGCCAGCGCCGGCGGCAAACGTCCAGAAAATAGCGAAAGCAGTCCACGGGATTCCAAACAGGAAAGCTCCGATCGAGGCAGGAGTAAAGAATGCGCGGCGGGGCATTCCGGACCAGACGATCGCTTCGCCCGGCTCGAGTTCAAGGCTTATGAGTTCCCGCACTTCGGGTCTTATCTCATTATTTAGCAATGTCGATGGCTGGAAGAATTGATTTGCCATACGGAACTCTTGGAATGCCCCCGACTGTTACAGCCGGGCGGCGACGATCCGCGGGCAATTGGTGCAGCGGGTAAGCCCGGCTAGGATAGTTGTTTCGCGACCTTTTCCCAAATGCTTCTTACCTGCAGGTCCCCGAATCCGTAGACCGGGTAGTTCTCCCTGAATGCCCGGAAACACTCTCCAAAACCGTCGGCTCCTTTTTCTATCAGTTCTCTGATTACCGATTCCGGCCTCTCGTCGATATCAGCCGCTGCCTTTGCGACCTCTGGAAGAAAACAGAAGATCCCCGGCGGTTCATTCGAAAGCTCTCGCAATCTGTCTCGATCGCGATCCCGAAAAGCGCTCCAGAGTTCTGAGGCAAGTCGGACATCTGATCCGTCTATCTCTTCACGCAAATTGAAACAAGTGGCAAGATCCTCACCGTCGAGTGCACTCCACCCATCGAACCTCTGCTCGTACGGCTCGGAAGGCGGACCCACGAAACTGACCCGGCGGCGCTTCTTGAGTTCACTCAGCAGAAACCACAGGTTCACCTGGCAGAAAAGCTCGTGTTCAAACCAGAGGCAGATCTCAGTCTCTTCGGGTGAGTCGAAGATCTTTTCGATCTCAGGCTTCACGTGCTCACTGTAGAAACCCGCTTTCGAGGTATCTTCACCCGAAAGATATTCATCGCGCGTCCGGAAAAGTTCATAGAGGGATACGGCCTTCACTGGCCCGTCGCAAAGACATTCACGAAATACTGCCACGTCACCCGGAATTCCAGCCTCAAGAAACGGAGGCAGGAGCGAATCGCCAGAAAGTACGTGCAGGATCATGGCCGGCCGGAATGTCTCAAATGCTGACGCTGATGGAGTAGATGATGTTAAGAAGCACGCCCGCGTAGATACCGGCGACAATATCGTCAGCGC
>JAHEEZ010000347.1 GCA_024640445.1 Acidobacteriota bacterium
CGCAGGCAAGGCTGCCTGCGTTCCAATCAATAACGACTGACTCGCCAAACTCTTTCGTGCCTTGCGGCGCATCGCAGGCAAGGCTGCCTGCGTTCCAATCAATAACGACTGACTCGCCAAACTCTTTCGCGCCTTGCGGCGCATGGCAGGCAAGGCTGCCTGCGCTCCAGTCGAAAGTACCAGACCCGATAAACTCTACAATTCGCCAAACTCCTGTTTGGCAGCAACAAGTGCAGGCATGTCCTTGTCCGCATCGCTCCAGTACTCAAAGAACTTCTCGTATTCCGCTTTATCCTTCAGTATCCTCGCTTTTCCTAGCTGTGCGAGCGGATAGATCGAGGAAAGCGAGGCTTCGCCTCGATGATCAAGGATCTTGTCAAACTCGAACACTGCCGAATGGTCATTGCCGATCAATGAATATGCAAGGGCGCGGATATATCGCTGAAAGAACTGGCCTTCTTTTTCAAAGCGTTCCGCAGGTTCCAGGACTTCGCTGACCTCTTTTGCCTTCCCATCCTGAAGTTCGAGCGCCGCGTTGATCGTCGGGATCCAAAGTTCGTTAATAAGGGTGTTCTTTGGCTTGTCCGATCGAAGTTCCTCGATAAGTGGTCCGGCCTCGGCGTCGAGACCGATCATCGCCAGTGCCAATGCGCAAAGGGAAACAACCGTGCTGCTCCGTTCAAGGCCAAGAGCCTTATTTGTCTGTGTTCTGATAACCGAAGCCAAATGCTTGTCATTTCGATCAGGCAAGCCTGAACTCGAACTCCAGAACGCGATCCTGATGGCCTGCTCAGCAGCAAATTGAGCGGCTACTTCATTTGCGTCATTTCGTTTTGCAAGGTCTATTGATCGTCTGGAAAGATCCTGTGATCTTCTCCATTGCCCGGCAAAGCCCGCCGCGCCGGTCTGAAGATCGAGCGCGAGGTATTCGTCAGTGCGCCCGCTGAACCACAGAATGTGTCTTTCCATCTCTTCACGGTCACCTTCCATGAATGCGACCTGAAATGGAAGCATGTGAAAATAGTCCCCGTCCAGATTCTTTTCCTTTGCCTTTGCAAGGACATCCTTCACCTCATCGAGTCTGCCCAGGGAAAGAAGCGATTCAGCGAGATTCATATACGAGATCGCGTTATTGGAATCCAGGCGAACTGCCTGTCGCGCAGATTCAATTGCCTTTTCAGACTGTCCGATTCGTTCGTAGCTATCCGCGAGATTTACCAGCGCCACGACGTGCGAAGGATAGGTTTTGCGCCAAACTTCCAGGGTATCTATCGCTTTATCGATCTCTCCGGTGACCATCTTGTAGTAAAAGTAGACTATGCGAAGCTTTTCATTTTCGCTCACCGTATGTCGAAGCGCGTACGCCTTTTCAGTCATTTCCGCGGCCAACTTCCATTGATTGGTATTTCCGTAGATCACAGCAAGTCCTGAGTAAACCGAGGCGAATTTGGGATCGTATTCGAGCGCTTTCTTATAAAACGGAATGGCTTCCAAAGTCTTACCAAGGTTTTGCTGTTCGTACGCCAGAGTGAAGTACTCCAGCGCTTCAAGGGAGGATGTTGTGGCAAATTCGACGGGTATGTCGTACTTCTGGATGGAGCTCAGGCTTTCTCCCAGTTGCTCACGCAATCCCGTTGCCGCCTGACTCAGAGCGGTCAGGACTTCTTCCTTCGAATTAACTTGTTCAAATTGTCTGCCAAGACTCTCTCCCGTCCTGGCATTGAGAGCCTCAAGGGTTAGAACATAAGTCGAGCCGATCGAAGATATCGAGCCGGTGATGAATGCCTTCAGCCCCTGCCGCAGGCAAATTTCATAACCGAGCTCTTTTGTCACACGTTCGTCAGCGGCGCGGCCCATCCAACCGAGGGTCTGGCGGACCTTTGTGTCAGGGAAGATATCAAGATAAGGAGATTGCGAAAGTGCAAAGGCAAGCGCCATCTTCAGGGTCTGATCAAATATGGTTTCGCCGGTCGAGTTTTCGAACTCGGTCAACAGCAGCGCATCCTTGTTCCCGTCCGATGTCGAAGGAGTCTTGATCGCAGACGCTGAGGACGGCGCCGGCCTGTCGGGAACGGCTGTCTGTTCAAGCTTTGCCTCGAGAAGAAGTTCTTCGTGAAGTTCCTTCAGATCGCCGAGCAGGTCTCTTGTCGAGTGATATCTTTGTTCCCTTCGTTTCTTGAGCGTTTTGCCGACGATCCTGAGCAGTTCCTTCGGCAGATGCGGCGCGAGGCTTGAGAGCGCGGGCGGCTCGGAGTTGATGATGGCGGCGAGTATGTCCGTCATCGTCTCGCCGCGAAACGGTTGTTCTCCCCCCAGGAGTTCATAAAGCACGACGCCGAAACTGAACACGTCCGAGCGGGCGTCAATGTCCTTCCCGCGCGCCTGCTCAGGCGACATGTAAGAGACGGTCCCCATAACGACGCCCGGATGGGTCTTGACCAGTTTTCTGGTGGCATCTTCGGAATCGCCGCCGGACCTCAGATTCTCGGCGAGCTTCGCAAGGCCGAAATCAAGGACCTTCACGTATCCGTCCGGCCGAATCATTATGTTTTCAGGCTTGACGTCCCGGTGGACGATTCCGGCAGTGTGCGCCGCGGACAGCGCCTCGGCCGTCTGGATCGCTATCGAAAGGACCTCGTCAAAGGAGATCCTTCCCGCTTCCATGCGTTCGCGAAGCGTCAGACCGTCAATAAACTCAGTTGCTATGTAGTTCGTCCCTTCCGATTCGCCGATCTCATAGACGGTAATGATGTTCGGATGGTTGAGCGCGGAGGTCGCGCGCGCTTCCTGCTTGAAACGGTTGAGGCCTTCGGAATCAATTGAAAATTTCTCGGGAAGCACCTTGACGGCCACCTTTCTTTCGAGATCGGGATCTTCAGCGAGGTAGACCTTGCCCATACCGCCTTCACTGATCTCAGAAATTACTTTGTAACGGCCGAAGGTTTCTTGTGGAGTAGCGGGCATAAGTGTAGTTCGCAGAGTAATATAGAGCGGTCCACTTAAGAAGTCAGATGAAGACCCTGAAATCCAAGGTGCGAAATGTTGTAAATTGTTGAGACTATTGCATTCTACAGGATTTGCAGCGGAGAGGAAAAGGGAGTATGAGTCTGTCGGGTCTAGCGAGTCTGTCCAGTCCGCCGTCAGGCGCGAATCTCATCACTCATCACTCACAGCAAAGAGCGACAAACTAAAGTGTGTCGCACGCCCAGCCTCATCTCTCATCACTCACTGCAAAGAGCGACAAACTAAAGTGTGTCGCACGCCCAGC
>JAHEEZ010000106.1 GCA_024640445.1 Acidobacteriota bacterium
TAGTGACGCGGAGTGGGATGTCTTCGAGCGCCATCACGTCAACACCGACGACGTCGAGGTCGTGGAGGGCGGAAAGACGTTCTTCTGGCAGGGCCGGTACGATTACGATATGAACACCGCCCACACCCTCGACACCCAGCTCAACGTTTTCGAGAGCTTTGAGCCAAAACTCTCTGAGAATTCGAAGAACTCAAGACTGCTCTTCCTCGCGAACATACTTCCGTCGCTTCAAAAGCAGGTCAGGGAACAGTCCAACGCCGGATTTGTAGCGATGGACACGATGAATTTCTGGATCGACTCAATGAAGGACGATGTGATCGAAACGATCAAGGTCGTTGACTGTGTCATCATCAACGACGCTGAGGCGCGCCAGCTTGCAAGTGTTCCGAACGTGATCACCGCCGCGAAGGAGATCCTGAGCTGGGGCCCGCGTGCCGTGGTGATCAAGCGCGGCGAGTACGGAGCTGCGCTTTTCACTGACGATTCATATTTCGCGATCCCCGCGTATCCTTTGGAAAGCGTTTTCGACCCGACCGGAGCCGGAGACACTTTTGCGGGCGGATTCATGGGATTTCTTGCGAGCAGGAAACTGATCGACGACGACGCGTTGCGACGCGCGATGATCTACGGATCGGTGATGGCCTCTTTCAACGTGGAGAAGTTCGGTACGGAGCGTGTGGACGCTCTCGACTACCCGGAGATCAACGGAAGGTTCCGCGACTTCAAACGGTTCACTCATTTTGAGGAAATACCCTTCGAGCAGGCGTCGACCGCCTGAAGAATTCCGGAATGCGGAACTTCCGTATTCCGGCCCGAAACTTACAGATCGAGGCCCGGTTCCGACCGGGCTTCGGATTCTGTACCCGGTATATGAAACCAGAAACGAGAAGCGAAAATACCGAGGCCGCTCCGCCGCGACAGATGAATGGCGCCGCGGTGATCAAGGCCTATTTCCTTCTGGTCATCGCTTTGGTCGCCACCGTCTGCCTTTCGCTCGCACTCGTGCTTGCGTATGGGTCAAAAGATCTCTCTTCGGGTATTTTATGGTTCATCGCTTTGTTCCTGGTGGTGTTCGCTTTGTTCGGGACCGCTACCGTCGTCTGGCTGCTGACAAGGTACTCGGCTAAACTCGCCATCGCTGACGGCGACGGATCGATGGAGTGGAAGGTTACGCCGCCGGAGAAGCAAAAACGAAGGCTTAACGACGAAGTCCGGGAACTCTGCAAGATCCTGGACTTCGGCGCGGACCATCAAGCGGATCTGAGGGCGGCTTACATCGTCGCCGAAGACCTCGCGATGAGGCGGATCCAGAACGAGTGCGGATCGCCTTTGATGAGAAAGGTGAGCATCGGTAACGCGGATTTTGACGCGGTCCTTATCGACAAAGACGTGGTGATCTGCATCGCGGTGACCTTTCTTGTTCGACCCGAAATACCTCGTGAGAAGATCAATCGTTTTCTAAGGGAAGCAGCAGCGGCTAAAAATGCGCTGTCGGACATACGCGAAGGTTCTCGCGTGCGACTCCTTCTGTTGCTCGTGACACAACTGGACCGTTCAGAAGAATCCAGGTTGCGGGCATCGATCACCGAGCATTTTAAGTCGACGCCTGTGGACGTGGATATCCGGTGGATGGATTTTCAGGGCTTGCAAAAGCTTTATTCGGAATAATGCCGAAACCCAAAGTGGTTATTGTTGAGGAAAAAGAATGTTGAAGGACAAGATCGGATTGATACTCGGCGTGGCGAACAAGCGTTCCATCGCCTGGGCGTGCGCTGAATCGTGCCTTGAGGCGGGTGCGAAACTGGCGTTCACATATCAGGGCGAGCGTTTGCAAAGGAACGTCGAGAAGCTGACCGGCGATCTGGAAGACGCGTTGGTTGTACCCTGCGACGTCACGAACCAGGAAGAGGTGGACGCTGCCTTCGCCGCGATCAAGGCAAAGTATGGAAGGCTCGATTTCGTTATCCATTCCATAGCCTTCGCGCCCCGGGAGGCGCTTGAGGGCGAGTTCCTTGAAACGTCCAGGGAAGCATTCCTGACGGCGCTCGATATCAGCGCGTATTCGCTGACGCAGATCGCGCGAGCGGCGAAGCCTTTGATGACCGACGGCGGAAGCATCGTGACGATGAGCTATTACGGAGCGGAAAAGGTGGTCCAGAACTACAATGTGATGGGCGTCGCCAAATCCGCGCTGGAATCCTCGACCAGGTATCTGGCGAACGACCTCGGCAAGCACAACATACGGGTGAACGCCATCAGCGCCGGTCCGTTAAATACGCTTTCGGCGCGAGGTGTGAAGAACCTGATAGGATTTCTCAGGCAGGTCGAGGAAAAAGCGCCCCTGAAGCGAAATGTCGAGGCGGCAGAGGTCGGTTCGACCGCTTTGTTCCTTGTCAGCGACATGTCCTCTGCGATCACCGGAGAGACGATCTTCGTCGACTGCGGATATAACATTATGGGCGTTTAGGGCATCACAGCGCACCTCAGGCATTTGCGGAAGGTGAAAAATGGCGAACGACAAACCGAAGGAACCCCCGATAATCAAACATAAGACCCTGGAACCGCCCGCGACGGTGGAGGAAGCGAAAGAACAGCAGGGCCTGGTCTGGCACGTGACCGAGGACGAGGCGCTTCTGCGATCGCCTGAACCGAGCGATCAGTTCAAGAGTTCGGATTCGTGGCGTGTGTTCAGGATAATGGGCGAGTTCGTCAACGGCTTTGACGCACTCGCCACCATAACGCGGGGCGTATCGATCTTCGGTTCCGCAAGGACCAAGGAAGGCAGCGAGTATTACAAGGCCGCCATGGAAACCGGCAAACTGCTGGCCGAAGATGGTTTTGAAGTGATCACGGGCGGCGGTCCGGGCATAATGGAGGCAGCGAACCGGGGCGCCCACGAGGCGGGCGGGGTTTCGGTCGGCTGCAACATCGAGCTTCCTTTCGAACAGATGCCCAACCCGTTCCAATCCAACGAACTCACCTTCAAATACTTCATGGTCCGCAAGACCATGTTCATCAAGTACAGCAACGCCTACGTTATTTTCCCAGGCGGCTACGGCACAATGGATGAGATATTCGAGGCGCTGACCCTGATCCAGACCCGCAAGATCAGGAATTTCCCGGTGGTCATGTTCGGTTCATCGTATTGGAAAGGGCTTCTGTCGTGGATCCAATCGACGATGCTCTCCGAGAAGAACATCAACCCGGAAGACCTGGGTTTGATGTATATGACCGACTCACCGCAGGACGCGGTGGACTTCATCATCAAGTGCTGCACCCAGAACGGGACGATGAACGGGGAAAAAGGAGTTTAGCGAATTAGCCGGAAAGCTGTTTACCGCGGAGGCACAAACGCGCAGAGATTCTTGGGGAGTTGGAACTTTAACGAAATTGTAAATCCCTTGTCCTGAAACTTCGGAAGTTCGCCGGATCCAATCAGTCCCTAAGGGACGGACGGAAATTAGCACGGGGTGGAGCCGGAGGCGAAACCCCGGGGACGCGTCGACCCTAATTTGTCTTAGCCGCTTTAGCGGCGAAAGAACAGCATAAGTTCAAAGAAGGCACAAAGGCGCAGAGATTTTTCAAATGTTTTGAGAATCCTCTGCGCCCTCCGCGTTCTCCGCGGTTAAACGTCTTTTCCGTCGCACCTACTTCGCCAGATACCCTTCCAGCCAGCCAAGATATCCTTCCGAAACCTTTTCCGCTTCAACCGCGACGATCTCTGGTACGTCGTAGCTGTGATTCCCGATCAGGTACGCTTCCAGGGCTTCGTATTTTTCGTCTGAGGTTTTGATGAGAAGCAGGTGTTCGGATTCCGAGACTACCTCGCCTTTCCAGAAATAGTGGGACTTCATTTTGGGAAGGACCTGAACGCAGGCGGCGAGCTTTGACCCGACGACGCCTTTCGCCAGGGTGTCTGCTTCTTCCTCGGTCGGAGTGGTCGTGAAGACGATCAGCATTAAAGGTAGCGGCGGGGCTTGTCCCCGCCTTTCGTTATCGATTGGAGCGGCGATCTGCGGTGCGATGCAGGGCGAAGCCCTGCGCTAAACGAGAGAGGGGACCCGTCAAAAAAGGCGGGGACAAGCCCCGCCCCTACAGCTTCTACTTCTTATCCATCAATTCCTGATACTGCCCGCTTTCGACCCACTGGAGGATCTCCGACACGCGCCAGATCGGGAAAGGATGGGTCAGGCCGGCGTTGATGATGTCCGCCCAGAACTTGTCGAGCAGCTTCTCGTCGTAATTCTTCTGGAACTCCCTTGCCTGTTCGAGGAACAGGTCGTAGTCGATCTTGGACGCGAGCGTGCCGCCCGCAAGCTTCATCATCGTCTTCCCTATCACTTCCGGGTTCTGAGTGACCAAAAGCGCCGCCCGGTCGCAGGACAGCTCCGCCCGGCGCATCCAGGCGAGCAGCGCGCCGCGCATGGTCGCCGTCAGCAAGGTCTTGATAATGTCCGCGATCGGAAGAAATCCTATCGGGATCGTGGCAACTGCAAGGATCAGTTGAGCAGCTGTCAGGTAAAGGACGTGCTCGGCGTGTATGTGACCTACCTCATGCGCGATCACCGCCAGCGTTTCTTCGTCGTTCAGCCGTTCGATAAGACCCGAATGAAGCACTATGATCGGTTGGTCGACACCGCCCGTAAAGGCGTTCACTATCGGGTTTTGCTGGATGTAGAGGTCCGGCATCTCGACCCCGAGCGTGGTGCAGGCGATCTGAAGTTTGGCGTGGAGGTCCGGACACTGTTTCGGTGTAACCTTGACCGCGCTCGCCATGAACGTTACGCGGATCGCCGATTCGCCCGTCACTTTCAGCAGTTGTTTCAGCGCGGTGTCGATGCCGGGTATCGCCCTCAACGCCGCGAGCGCCTTGCTGTCGGCAGGATGAACATAATCATGCTTTGTCAGATCTGCGAACTTCTTGTGATATTCGCTCGACAAAGGCAGTTTGCACTTGCCGCAGTTCGCCTGCCCGTTCTTGTAGTCCTTGCGGACCGCGTTCCGCTGTCCGCAATAGCGGCAGCGTACAAATTTGCTTTTTGCGATCGCGGATTCACCGGCGTCGTCGGATTTCTTTTTTGCCATATTGAAAGTCTAGTAAAGTTCCCGTTCGTTGTTCAAACTGCCAAAGCACTCATAGTCTAACGGTTCGAACGTGCTAAATGTTTAGAGCGCCCGCCGGAGCCTGACCACCGCCTCGATGTGGTGCGTCTGCGGGAACAGGTCAATAGCTGTGAACCGTTCGATCGCATACCCTGCGTCCAAAAGCATTCTCAGGTCGCGCGCCAGCGTTGACGGATTGCAGGAGACATAGGTTACGGCGGCGGGTTCGAGCGAAATGATCTTCTTAAGCGAACTCTTCTTAAGACCGCTTCGCGGAGGATCGACCACAACCAGGTCCGGTTTTCCGAGATCAGAGGCGACATCGGTCAGGAAGTGCCTGACCCGTTCATTCTCAAAAATAATGTTGGAAATTCCGGCCGCCGAAGCATTCCGCTTTGCGAAATCGCAGGATTCTGATGCACTCTCGACTCCGATCACGCTCGCGAACCGTCTGGCCAGCGGAAGTGTGAAAAGACCAATACCGCAGTAAAGGTCCAGCGCAAGGCCGCCCTCAGAATCTCCGACCGCCGCGTCGATAAGCGGTTCGACCATATACCTGTTCGCCTGAAAAAACGTCCTTGAATTGAACGCGTAATCGTGTCCGGAAGCGGAAAAGGAAAGGTCGCTTACGCGTTCGAAAACGTTTTCCCCGTAAATACTGGCATCACCGTTCGAAGCAGAAGCCTCGACATTGGCGATATCCTCAAAAGACGCGGTCCAGTCGAACGACCTGCGAAGCTCCGATATCGTCCTGTCCAATTCCGGTGTGAGGATCGGACATTCTTCCGCCTCGATCACATCGTGTGACTGTCTCCGAAAGAATCCTATCTTTCGCTTTTTCGCATCTGCGTGTACCTGGGTCCGTATCCGGTAGCCGTAGGGCTCGGGGCACGGTACCGCACTTATCTCGATCTCCTCTTCGATCCTGGCTATTCGCTTGAGGCAATCGCGGATGATCCCGATCTTGGCGTCCATCTGAGCCCGGTAACTCATTTGCTGAAAGTCGCACCCGCCGCATTCGCCGAAGTAACGGCATCCGGGATCGACCCTGTCAGCCGAAGCGTCGACGATCTCGAGGATCCTCGCAAATGCGGTCCTTCCCTTCAGTTGCGCGAGTTCCACACGCAAACGGTCTCCGGGAATCGATAGAGGCACGAATAGTGTGAGTTTCTCCGCGAAACCCAGTCCGAGACCGTTCGGTATGATCTTCACGATGTCCGTCTCGAGAACGTCGCCGATGTTATAGCTCTGGCTCAAACTATTTGTTCAACCTCGATCTCGATGCCGCCTATCATCGCGGAAAACAGATTGTAGAGAATTGCTCCTACGGCGCCGCCGACCCCCAGGAAAAGAGAATACATGATCGGGAAACCGATCATCGCCACAACCCCAACGACAACACCGCCTCCGCCGATCGCGAATGCCGCGTCGCCTCCATTGCCGCCCGCGCTGATCAATGAAACCAGGATGATGATTATTCCGTACGGCACCCCGATCAACAGTCCAACGACGAGTCCTATCACTGCGTACAACTTTGCGATCGACCAGATCCCGAGCTTCTTGATCCTTAACCTGTTCATTTCATTTCTCCTGACTGACTGTCGCCTATAGATAGAAAAGGCCGAGCCTTGGAATGCCCGACGCTTCCCGCAAGTATTTCCTGAGAAGCAAATCCTCCGTTCGCGTATAAGTTGATTCGTTCATCGCCGCCGATCGCTCGCCGATCTCGGATCTGATACGGTCCTTAAGTTCTTCGATCTCCTTACCGGCTGCATTCGCGAGGATCGCGGTGTCGATCGCTTCATCGAGATGCTCGAGCTCTACTTCGAGAGAATCGCCGGAGAAATACTCGGATGATAGCGCCTTTAGCCTCAACCCTGCGTTAGCTAGCGCCTCCGCAAAAGGTCCTTCCGATTTCGACGAGAGTACTATCAGCTTTTCGGCGGCGGAAGCGAGTTCGATGCGGTAGCCACTCTCCTGGGATGATCCATCTTGCGGTTCCTCCCGAACGGGATCCCCGTTTCCCGAGCCATTTCCGCCCACCTGCGATTCGAGCCACGTTCGATACCTTGATTCTACGGCTCCTTTGCAGTACGAAAGAGTCCTGACGGAGCCGGACCGCTTAGGATCGGCTTCCACCTGGTCAAAGATCTCGTCGATCGTCGCAAGCACGATCTTCAGCGGAACACCCTGCTTTTCCCACTCCTCTATCAGCGCCCAGTCCACAGGGCTGAGCAGAAGGTGTCTGCCGCGCCTTCGCACAAAGGCGTTCTCTATCTCGGTAAAATAGTCGAAATGATTCAATGTAGTTTCCGGCAAAGAGGATGCCGTGAAGGACCGCCCGGCGGCGGCGCAGCGGGTTCAGTCGTCGACCCTTATTTTCATCCGCCGAAGAGTTCTGAGGTCCTCTTCGGTTAATTCGAGTTCGATCTCTTCCGAGGTCTGCTCCGAAGGCCGGTCGATCTCCTGCAGACGGATCTCCAGTTTGACGTTCAGATCCGCCTCATAGCCCAGCCGGCGCAGGTGTTCCAGGGCGTCGGTGACTATCGGCGACTGTTCGATCGCCGAATTTACCGCATCGCCGAGTTCCTTGACGGCCCTGTTCTCTTTCTCATGCAAACTCATTTTTCGAATATGTAGAATTTACGTTACACCGATCGATTAGTCAAAGATTTTGTCCGGATGGCTTGTCCCGCGCGTGCTTAATGCGCGGGCGCATTTCTGATAATCTGTGCCTATGCAAAGACGTGAAAAATTCCGCACCTCGTCCGGTATAGATTTGCCGAACGAGTTCGGTCCTGAAGACCTGGAATCACTGGAATTCGACCGCGACGTCGGCGAGCCGGGACAATTTCCGTATACGCGCGGCGTCCGCGGCTCGATGTACCGCGGCCGGTTCTGGACGATGCGGCAATATGCGGGTTACGCGACGGCTGAGGAATCGAACAAGCGTTACAAGTACCTTCTGGAGAACGGCACGACAGGCCTAAGCGTCGCGTTCGACCTGCCGACGCAGATCGGGCTCGATTCGGACGACCCGCTTTCGGCGGGCGAGGTCGGGAAGGTCGGGGTCGCCATCGATTCGCTCGAAGACATGCTCGAACTGTTCGACGGGATCCCTCTGGACAAGGTCTCGACGTCGATGACGATCAACTCGACGGCATCGACACTTCTATGTCTCTATATGGCGGTCGCGAAGAAACAGGGCGTAGCCTTCGGGGAACTTAGCGGAACCATCCAGAACGACATCCTGAAGGAGTACATCGCGAGGGGGACGTACATCTATCCGCCGAAACCTTCCATGCGACTTATCACCGACACATTCGCTTTCTGTGCCGACAATGTCCCCAAGTGGAACACGATTTCGATCTCCGGCTACCACATCCGAGAGGCGGGTTCGACCGCGGCGCAAGAGATCGCTTTCACTCTCGCGGACGCGATCGCCTATGTCGAAGCGGCGCTTGAGACGGGCCTCGACATCGACGACTTTGGCCCACGGCTTTCATTCTTCTTCAATGCGCACAACAACCTGATCGAAGAGATCGCCAAGTTCCGGGCCGCGCGAAGGCTTTGGGCTCGGCTGATGCGCGACCGTTTCGGAGCAAAGTCGGAAAAATCGATGATGCTTAGGTTCCACACCCAGACCGCGGGATCTACGCTGACCGCACAGCAACCGGAGTTGAACATCGTTCGGACGGCGGTACAGGCGCTCGCCGCGGTACTCGGAGGCACTCAGAGCCTGCACACGAACTCGATGGACGAGGCCTTGAGCCTTCCGACCGAACAAGCGGCAAGGATCGCTCTGAGGACCCAGCAGGTGATCGCTTACGAATCGGGCGTCGCGGACACGGTCGACCCGTTCGGCGGAAGCTACGCCGTTGAATCTATTACCAACCAGCTTGAGGCCATGGCGCTGGATTACATCGGAAAGATCGACGAAATGGGTGGAATGTTGCGGGCTATCGAGACCGGATTCGTCCAGAGGGAGATCCAGGAAGCTGCCTACGAATACCAGAAAGCCGTCGAGAAAGAGGACGAGATAGTCGTCGGTGTGAACCGGTTCCAAATGGATGAAGACCACCACATACCGATCCTGAGGGTCGATCCCGAAATAGAGCGTGGTCAGGTGGAAAGGCTCAGGTCGCTCCGGGACCGACGCGACGCGGCGGCGGCTGAAAAGGCTCTTGAGGCTCTTGAGAGAGCGGCCTCCGAAGACAGGAACCTGCTTCCGATCATACTCGAGTGCGTCGAATCGTTCGCGACAGTCGGAGAGATCTCAAACCGCCTTCGCAAGGTATGGGGCGTTTATACGGAAGCCGTCACACTATAAGATCTTGAATCGCTCATATGCCGCCCTTTCGAGCGCTTCCCTGTGGTCGGGATGGGCGATTCCGATCAGCGCCTTGGCGCGCTGCCTAAGTGCCAGGCCGTACAGGTTAACCCTTCCGTATTCCGTCACCACATAATGAACGTGAGCCCTTGTGGTCACCACTCCGGCGCCTTCCTTCAGAAACGGTACGATCTTCGATACACCCTTCAAAGTCTGGGATTCGAGCGAGATTATGGGCTTGCCGTCAGGCGACAGCGAAGCACCGCGGATAAAGTCCATCTGCCCGCCGACGCCGGAGAACAGCCGGCCGCCGATCGAATCGGCGCAAACCTGGCCGGTCAGGTCCACCTCGATGGCGCTGTTTATTGCGGTCACTTTCGGATTGCGGCGAATTACGGCCGGATCGTTCACATACGCGGCGTCGAGCATCACGAACGCAGGATTGTCGTCGATGAAGTCATAGAGCTTGCGGGTCCCCAGGACAAAACTGGCGGTCACCTTCTTCGGATGGACCCGCTTGTGTTTCCCGTTCACTACTCCCTTCTCAAAGAGATCGATAAGGCCGTCGGAGAACATTTCCGTATGTACCCCAAGGTCCTTGTGATTCTCAAGCGCCTTCAGCACTGCGTTCGGGATGGCTCCGATGCCCATCTGCAGCGTGGCCCCGTCTTCGACCAGTTCCGCGCAATGCCTCCCTATCGCCAATTCCTGCTCAGTCAGCTCGCCCATCTCCTTTTCCGGAAGCTCTTCGGTCACCTCGACTGCGAAATCTATCTCGCTTCGGTGGATGAGTCCGTCCCCGTGCGTGCGGGGCATCCTGGGATTAACCTGGGCGATTACGCATTCGGCCATCTGGACGCCCGCAATCGACACGTCGACCGATGTTCCAAGGCTGCAGTATCCGTGCCTGTCGGGAGGGGAAACATGGATCAGAGCGACCTCGATCGGAAGGATCTCGCGTCGAAACAGCTCCGGGACCTCACTGAGGAACGCCGGCACGTAATCAGCCTCGCCGGATTCGACCGCCTTGCGGACATTCGCTCCTATGAACAAGGCGTTCGTATGAAAACTCTCTTTGAATTCCGGACGGACGTAAGGGGCGTCCCCTTCGGTGTGTAAATGGTATATTTCGACGCCCCGGAGTTCTTCGGCCCGCCCAACCATCGCATTGATAAGGGTTTGCGGCGCCGCGGCAACGCTCTGAATGAAAACGCGGTCTCCTGATTTGATATTTCCGACCGCTTCAGCGGGAGTGACAATCTTCATCTATTTTCATTACGTCCCGGCCGGTTCGCGGCACGGTTTCGACAATCCTGGTTACTCAACACGTAGACACTCGTTCATTGAGTCAGAACATGGTGACAAGTGGTGTTTAACTATGTTAATCTACTTCAAGGTCCAAATCCCTCCGGACCAATTTCCCTCCAGACCCACGACATCACGCCAAGATCCGGCATAGCAAAACAATGGAACATCTAAACGCTTATCTGCAGCAGCTCGTTTCACGTTCGGGCAGCGCTCTTCACCTTGAACCCAACAGAAATCCGTACGTTGTCACAGGTAATGGAACCTCCGACGTCGCTCAGGACCCGCTCCAGGGATCCCAGATCAATACGATGATATTCACATTGATCCCCAATGACGTCAAACAGCAGCTGCCCGGCAACGCAGAAGTTGAATTCGTTCACGCTCACAATCTGGGGAGCTTCACTTTTCACGTCAGGAAGTCGCCTTCCGGCTTCAACGTGACCATTACGCCGCCTTCCGCAAACCCTCCTGCCGAATCCGCTCCTGGTCCAGAGCCGCCTGCGGCAGATCCGCTGGCGGGCCTTGAATTCAACTCCATTGCCCCTACACCGCAACCAGGCGGCAACGATATTCACGGAATCACGTT
>JAHEEZ010000107.1 GCA_024640445.1 Acidobacteriota bacterium
GCTGGACGCGGTTCGAAATAGCGGCACGGATCGCGAAGACGTTTCCGACCGATCCGCCGACCGACGACAAAGCGGTGCTGTATCTGATGAACGATACCTCTGCCGTGAAGGACTTCGCTCCGGGCGCGGAGAATCTTGAGGGGTTTCTATACCCAACTACGTACGATTTTCCGATCGGAACAAAGCCTGAGGAAGTGATCGACCGAATGGTGGAGGAATTCAGGAAGATCTGGGAGCCTGAATGGGCGATAAAGGCGCAGAACATGGGGCGCACGCCGTTTGAGATGGTCACCATCGCTAGCCTGATAGAGAACGAGTCCAAGTTCGACGGCGAACGGAGAGTCGTCGCTTCGGTCATCTACAACAGACTGGACTGGGGAATGGCGTTGGGGATCGACGCGACGAACGTCTATATCGCCAAGATGCTTGGCAGATGGGACGGGACGATCCACAAGAGCGACATCGACGTTAACCATCCGTATAACACAAGGAAGATCGCGGGCCTGCCGCCCGGTCCGATCTCGTCCGCGAGCAAGAGCGCCTTCGAAGCGGCGCTGGACCCGGCGAAGACGGATTACCTTTACTATGTCCTGGATGTCGAGAAGAACGACGGCTCGCACAAGTTCTTTTCATCCGCCGCCGAATTCGAACGCGCGAAGGCGAAGTACCAAAGATGGCTTGAGGAGCAGAGAAGGAACAAGTGAAAACGCGACGGATTAGCCCACCCATTCAAGGGTGGGATCCCGATGCCGACGTTTAGAGCAAAGCTTCGCGTTGCATCAGCAGACGGACGCTCCTCTTCGCGTCTTCGCGGGAACTCTTCTTTGGTGTCCAGGTCCCGCCCATGAATGGGCAGGCTAAACAGTTCCCTGCTCTCAGCTCACAGCTTGCCGGTCACCATTCACTAGTCACTATTCACTATTCACGATTCACTATTCACCAAATGTCCGACATAAGACTCCTAGCACTCGACCTTGACGGAACCCTTCTGAATTCGGAAGGCAAGATCTCAGCGCGCAACAAGGCCGCGATCCGTGCGGCCGAAGAGAAAGGCGTGCTGGTCACCATTGCGACCGGGAGGAGATTCCGTGACGCGCGTCCGGTGGCGATCGAAGCAGAATTCAACGCACCGATCCTCACTCACAACGGCGCGCTGATCAAATTTGCCGAATCTCTTGAGACCGTCTCCGTGGATCTTCTGAATGATGAAGCGGTACTTGAGATTCTGCGGGTAGGCAGGGCCTTCGGCGGCAACGCGCTTGTCAGCGCCGATCCCTTGGGAAAAGGTACTCTTTTCTACGACACAATCTCTGAAGAGAACCTGCCTCTGAAACGCTACGTCGTTTGGGCGAAGAATCTTCACGGAGAAGAGGCGGAAGAAGCGGTCCACCATGTTGACGCCCTCGAGAGTATCGTCGAACCGAACGACATTATTCACATATCGTTCTCGGGCACATGCAAAGCGATGTATGATTTTCAAATGACGCTCGAAGAGGAACTCGGAGATATGGTCAACATTCTCGCGACCATTTATCCGCGTCTCGATTTCACTCTGCTCGACATTCTGCCACCGCACGCATCGAAGGCCGCAGGACTCAACAAACTGGCCTCGCTGCACAAATTTTCCCACGAAGAAATAATGGTCGTCGGCGACAATTTCAACGATCTCGAAATGCTTGAATACGCGGGAACGTCAGTCGTGATGGGAAACGCGGACAACAGTTTGCTTGAACGTGAGGAATTTTATACAACATTAACTAATAACGAGGACGGCGTCGCCGCCGCGATCGAAGAATTCATATTGGCTGTAAATTGACGGAAGCCCCCGGCGGGTAAGTCTTCTTTGCGGCAATAATTTTTTTGGAGACAAATATGGCAAACAGGACAGCAGTACTTGAGACGAACAAGGGCACTATCAAATTCGAACTTTTGGAAGACGACGCACCGAAGACGACAGAAAACTTCCGCCTTCTCGCGGATCGCGGCTACTACGACAGCGTGATCTTTCACCGGGTGATCGAGAATTTCATGATCCAGGGCGGCGACCCGCTCGGTGAAGGATACGGCGGCGAATCGGCATGGGGAGGCAAGTTCGACGACGAGATCGACCGCGGGTCCGACCTGTACCAGGGCGCGTATGAAAAAGGTACAGTAGCGATGGCAAACGCCGGGCCCAATACCAACGGCTCACAGTTCTTCATCATGCACGTCGATTATCCTCTGCCGCCGAGCTACACCAAGTTCGGAAAGGTGATCGAAGGCCAGGACGTTGTTGACCATATCGCGGCCGTCGACACGAACCCGGGAGACAAGCCGGTAGATCCGGTCGTGATGGAAAAGGTCTATATCGAAGAATGATCGGGAGACGGCAATCCCGCTGATCTATGAGAGCAGTCATCCAGAGGGTTTCCCGAGCCGCTGTAAGGGTCGGGGAAGAAACCGTCGGCGAAATTGGCCGGGGCATTCTGGTTCTTTTGGGCGTTAGCGTCGAAGACACAGAAGATGACGCGCTATACCTGGCGGACAAGACGCTGAACCTAAGGATCTTCGAAGACGAAGACGGCAAGATGAACCTCTCACTTGTCGACATTGACGGCGAACTGCTTGTCGTTTCCCAGTTCACACTTTACGGTGACGCCCGGAAGGGACGCCGTCCTTCATTCATTAAGGCGGCAGCGCCGGAACGTGCGAACGAACTGTATCTCCATTTCGCGAAAAAGGCCGCAGGATCTTTGCGCAAGGTCGAGACCGGGCAGTTTCGTGCGATGATGGATGTCGAACTGGTGAACGACGGTCCGGTGACGATCCTTCTCGATTCCTCAAAAGGCTTCTGAGACTGTTATGAAACGAATACTCGGATTTTCAATTCTGGCCATTGTCCTGATCGCTTCTGCATGCGGGAGCAACTCCGGAACGAACACGGCTCCCGCGTCGGTGAAGGAGAATGCAAAACCCGTCGCCGACAGCGAGATGGCGGTAATAGAAATGGAGAATCAGGCGGCCTACGGCACGATCAAGATCGAACTCTACTCGAACATCGCGCCAAAGATGGTGGCGCGGTTCAAGGAACTAGCAAAGGAAGGGGTCTACAACGGCGTGACGTTTCACAGGGTGAACGATTCGGTGATTCAGTCCGGGGACCCACTTTCAAAGGACGCGGACCCAACAAATGACGGCACCGGGGGTTCTCAAAAACCTGACGTTGCCGCGGAGTTCAGCGACATCCTCTATGACTCGGGAATCGTCGGTGCCGCTCGCGGCCCTGATTTTAATTCCGCAAATTCTCAATTTTTCATTACACTTAAACGCGAACAAGGCTTTGATCGGCGTTATACTGTCTTCGGCAAGGTCGTAGACGGTATGATCAACGCCAAGACCATCGCCGGCGCTCCCCGAAATGGAGAGCGGCCACTGGACGATATTCGAATCAAACAAATCAGGATCGTTCCCCGTGAAACCGCCGGGAACTGACCTCCCTGGAGACAAGGCCGACCAGGATGCTCTCGATAACAAGCAAAGACAATCGCCATTTCAAATCCGCCGTTCGGGTACGCAACGGAAAGGAAAAAGATCTCATTTTCATCGAAGGCCGCCGCCTCGCATCGGAAGCGCTGAGAAGCCGGCTCAAGATCCGTGAAGCGTTCTTCTCCAGGGATTTCGCTTCTGCGGAAAATTCGCTTGGACTTGTCGGAGCATTGGATGAGCGCGCCGACGATGCTTTTGAATTGCCGGAGAAGCTCTTCAACTCGCTGGCGGATACAAAGTCACCGCAGGGCGTACTGCTTGTCTGCGAACGTCCTGTCGCCTCGTTGGCAAAGATAGCCGACGGAATAGCGGGCGAAAATGACGGGTTGAAGCTTGCCGTGGTGCTTGAAAAGATCTCGAACCCTGGAAATTTGGGAGCGGTCCTGCGAACCGTCGAAGCGGTGGGCGCCGCGGGCGTGATAACCACCCCTGGTTCTGTCGATGCATTTGCTCCGTCTGTCCTGAGAGGCTCAATGGGAGCAGCGTTTCGTCTGCCTGTGGTTGAAAAGCTGGCGATGAAGGAGATCTTCTCGTGGGCGAGAGAGATCGGGGCAAGAGTGATCGGTACGGCCGCCGATGCCGGGTCTGAGTACACCTCAGTTGACTGGAATAAACCTATAGTGGCAGTGTTCGGGTCGGAGGCGCACGGTATTCACGATGAAGAAAAGGAAGGGGTGGAGGAAATGGCCAGGATCCCCCTCGCAGAAGGCGTCGAGAGCCTGAACCTGGCCGTATCGGCGGGTATCATATTGTTCGAAGCTAAACGCCAGATCGAGTCAGCAACACGGAAATGACCGATCGGGATCTAGTTCGCACCAGAATTCACTGGTAAATTCGAGTTCGCATCAGCCGGTGCAGCCGGTTCATCCGCTTCTTTCAAGGCTTCTTCAAATGCCGGTCTGGCCGCGGGGTTTGTCACAAGTGTCATCGCGAAGGCGATCTCCTTCGCAAGACCCGGGCGCTGGTCATCATCAAATTCCGGCAACTTCTCTTTGGCTTTCGTGAGCGAAAGTCCTGCTTCCTCGTACCTGCCGTTTAGCACGTACGCAAGTCCAAGAAAATAAAGGTCTTCAGAGTTCTGAGGATTTGCCGAAAGAGTAGAGATCGCTGCGGAAGGATCCTTGTAGACCTCAGCTTTTGCCTGTTCAAACGTCGTAAGCGGAATTTTCTCCGGCGCCGCAGGAACCTGCGTTACCGGCTGTGGAACCTCTGTTCCATTCCAAAGGTAAACCGCGCCCGCGCCAACAGCGGCGCCTATTGCAAGAAGCAAGAGCCCGACGAAGATTCCGCCCATGATCTTCCCGGCGCCAACGCCGCCCTTCGCTTCGGGCTGTTCATTCCCAGGAGTTGAATCAGCGGGTCCTTCGGAAAGTATGGAAAGAAAACTCTCACTTCCTGAAGGCTTCATCGAAATGCTGTCCGACACGAGGACGTCAGCGATCGTCTCCGCCTCGGAGATCGCTTCAAATTCATCCGTGTCCGCCTCACTTGCATGAGACAAGTCCCCCGGGGTCTGCGCTTCTTCAAGCGATGCGGCAACTATCTCGGGGCCCTCTTCAGCAACGCTTTCGACTTGGGCGCCGCTGCCATTATCGCCGGCAATATCGGTTCTTGCCGTGGCAACAGTATCTTCTTCAGTTTCCTCCGCGATCGGAGCACCTACGTACTCTTCAGCATAGGGCGCCTCTACCCTTACCACGACCGCCGTCAGATTGTCTTCAGCTCCCCGTTCGTAGCAGATCTCTTTAATCGTCTCGCACAGGATCAAGGCGTCCGGCGCCTGGATCAGGAGATTCCTAAGCTCCGAGTCATCTATGTGCCGGGTAACACCGTCGGAGCAAGCCAGGAACATAGTGTTCGGCTCGACCATCATCGTTTTCAGGTCCACCTCGACCAACGGTTCCGCGCCAAGGGCCCTGCTGATCACGTTTCGGCTGGGATGCACGGCGGCCTGTTCGGGCGACATTCTGCCCGCCCTGACCTCTTCTTCAACGACCGAGTGGTCAAGAGTTTCCTGTGTCAGATCGCCGTTGGGGGCAAGCCTGTACAACCTCGAATCGCCCACGTGACCAATTGTCGCGACGTTGCCGTTCAGGTGCAGCGCGACGACCGTCGTGGCCATGGAGTTGAGCTGCGGAAGATCGTGGGACATCTGGAAGATCGCCGCATTCGCTCGCTCGATCGCTATCCGCATGCGGTCTTCGGCATCGCCGTCCTGCTGGAGGTTGATGAAGGCCTCGGCCAGTACCTCCATCGCCATCTGCGAAGCGACATCGCCCGCCTGCGCGCCACCCACGCCATCAGCGACCGCAAACAGCCCGCTGTCCCTGAGTTCCAGGTAAGAATCCTCATTCTGCGGCCGTTTATCACTGAGACCTCGGTCGGAAATTGCGGCTGAAATGATCTGCACTTCTTCCTGCATTATTGTTTTCTCCGGAATGAAAAGGCCGGGTTACTGGACTTTCTGCATTTTTAGACTGATCTCCCGGTCGAGCGCATTGCGATGCGAGAAAGCCATCAGCATGCCGAGCATCGTGAAGCTGGTGATAAGGCTGAACCCGCCGTGGCTCACAAACGGAAGAGTGATTCCCGTCATCGGGAGTGCGCGGGTGATCCCGCCTATGTTGACGAGGGCCTGGAAACCTATGAACGCCGTCAACCCGACAGAACAAAGCTTGCCGAACATGTCGCGGCAGTCCAAAGCCGTTCTAACACCCGCACTGACAAAGATTATCAGCGCAAAGATTATCAGCAAACCCCCTAAAAGTCCAAGTTCTTCCGCGATGGCGGCATAGATGTAATCAGAGTCGGCGACGGGGATCAGTTCGACGTAGCCAAGTCCCAATCCACGCCCGGTTGTGCCCCCGGAAGCCAGCCCGAATGTCGCCTGCGCGGGCTGGAACGCAAGCACGTCGAACCAGGCGTCCACATTGATCGATCTCTGAAGGTTCGGGTCCCTTTCAAGCAATTCGGGAATGTCCGCGTTGTTCTTCACCAGCCGCTTGTAATATGAGTCGTAATCGCTCTTCCACCAATCGGTCTCCGGCGTCGGGGGATTGAATCCGTCGAGCCACAAATGAAACCTCTGCTGAATCCTGTCCGGAAGTATCTTCTTGACCGGCTTTGACACGGTTGAAAGGAGCGGAATGTTCTCCTGGGTCTTTTCAGGGAGTGCGCTCACCACAAGAATTGAAACAAGCAGCACGACGCTTCCGATCAACACGAATCTCTGCGGAAAACGCCTCACGGCGATGAAATAGAGCGTTACGTAGACCGAACTGAAGACCATCATCTGGCCGAAGTCCTTCAGCACGAAGAACGGGAAGAACGGCAGGACCGCCATAAACACGAGCGGCACGACCTCTTTCGCGCGCGGAATCCCCCAGTAAGTCCTTGCAAGGTTTCTATACAGCGCGGCCAGCACGGCCGCGAAGCCGATCAGAAATGGAATTTTGGAGGGTTCCCAGGGGGTCATGTTGCCGAGGGACTTGCCGGCACGGGACGTGATCGCGGCAAGAAGGAGCGGAACCAAAGTAAGTAGAACGATGAGGAATCCGTTGCCCTTGAGCAATTCGTGAACTCGCTCGTTGCTGACCAGTACCAGTGCTGCCAGGAAGCAGAACATCGCCAGAACTGGATTTATCGTATTGCCCGAAAGCAGGTCAGGCAGGGCGATATCCGCCGGACGAGGCTGTTCCTTTGAAAGGTCCACCGGCGCGGGATCCGTCGCGGGCAATCCCATGAGCCGTTTCTTTTCAGCGGAGTAATGCTGCTGAACATAGTGTTCCTGGATCGTCTTTATCTTTGCCTGCCGCGCCTCTGCCTTTCCGCTCCGTGATGTATATTCCGGATCGCTGAACAACCTGTACTGGACCGTCAGGCCGACCGAGAACATGAGTACCGCGACCGTGAACAACGTCCAGTTTCCCTTGTATTTGAGAATCTTGGAGAGGAATACCGGAAGGACGGCGAGAATCCCCAGGAGCGCGAGATTCCTGGCGGCGGTGAGCCCGGAAGCCTCGTATCCTCGAATAAGCGCCCCGTAATAGATCGAATAGTGAGAGATCGCCGTGATCAAGACGATGAGCAGTAGCATCAGGAAATGGGAAGAGGCCCGGCTTTTCATCGTTTGCGCGCTCCTCCGTTGATCAGACCGAGTTCCTTTGCTTTCAGGACCAGGTTTGCGGCGATGGGCGCCGCGATAGTAGCGCCATAGCCTCCGCCTTCGACGACGACCGCGATGGCAAGCGTGGGTTTCTCGAGCGGCGCTATTGCCAGATACCAACTGTCGGTCCGCTCGTACATTACCGGTTCTTCATACTCCACAAGCTGCCCGTCAGCATTCCTGCGCTTCTTCTTTATCGTCTTCAGTTTTCCCGTTTGCTTGTCGTAGACAGGAGCTTTCTTTTCAGCGGTACCAGTCTTTCCGCCGGTCCTGATTCCGGCTGCACGCACTTTCGCGAACACCCTCGCCCCGGTTCCCCCTCCGCCTTCCGTGACGAGGCCCATTATGTTCCTGATCTGCACGGCCTGCGCCGGCGAAACTATACCCGCGAATACCTGAGGCGGCTGTTCCCTTTCGATCTTCAGCTTCATCAGCTGTCCGTTGGTATTGCCGGCCGCCGAAGCGATAAGGGCCATCTGCAAAGGCGTCATCTGACCGGCATAGCCCTGACCCATTCCCTCCAGGCCTATGTCATACGCCGACGTATCCTTTCCCGTGACGATCGTCGATCGCTGCGGCGCGAGGGCGGTTGAGATTCGATCGTTGCTCGTATTCCATATCTCTGGAAAGAACCGGACGCTAACGGCTTCCGAGGGCTTTTCGACCGGCAGTATACCCACAGCCCGCGCCGTGGATGCGATTCGGTCGCGGCCGAGCGAAACGGCCATCTGTGAAAAATACTGGTTGGAAGACGCTTCATAGGCGAGCGTGATCGGAAGAGGCCGGCATCCGTATGGAGGCTCGCAACCCCCGTTCGCATCGAGTATCGGCCTTGAACCGCGAAACGGTATAAAACCCTCCGGCTTGCTCTCAAAGATTGAATTCTGCTTTCCGTTCCTGAAAGCGGAGATCATGGTGAACGTCTTGAAGGTGGATCCCGGAACGTAGAACTCCCTCGTCGCACGGTTCAGAAGCGGTTTTTCGCGCTGGTTACCTTCAAGCTTCAGCCATTCGTCCAGCGTCTGCGCCTTGTTGATGTTGAAACTCGGATTTGAGTACATCGCCAGGATCTCGCCGTTCTGCGGATTCAATACGACGAGTGCGCCGATCCTCCCTTCAAGCTGTTTCGCGGCGTATGCCTGCAGGTCCCGGTCGATGGTGACCGTCACGTCGCGTTCGGAATCGTCAAGCTGGCGTATCGTCCAGAACACGTCCCACGCTTCGGGCATAGGATCGGCCTTCTTCGCGTAAAGGGTCCTTTCCAGCCCGGGACTTCCCCGCTCGGTTCCCAGCAGGTGCGACATTTCTTCCTCAAGCGCATAGCCGCGGACAAGCTCGCCGTCAGCGTCGATCTTGTAATACGCGAGCGCGTTTTCAAGATTGCCAGTCCTGTCGAGCATCCATCCGCGCAGATTGGCCGCCGTAGTTCGCCTGTACCTAAGATCCTTGTAGCTGAGAGCCTGGAACTGTTCGTTGTTCTCGTCCGCAAAATACGTCCAGTAGACGTGGAATCCGTAAACTCCGAAAGCAAGCGCAAAGAACACAAGCTGCCAGATCCGCAGACTTCGGTTCGTTCCCGTTATGCTGAGCTTTCTCTTTACTTCTTTCGGCACACCGATCTCGAACGCGAGACGCGGGCGTCTGAAATTACCGATGAACGTCGAGATCAGAAGGGCTGTGAGGACTGCGGCGGCGAGGAGATATAAAAGCGTCAGTGCGGCGGGCGTGCGCTCAAGGACCTGAATCCCGAGAAGCTTCTCAGGTCTCCAGGATTCCCAGTTTATCTGGATCAATATCGCGAGCATCCGCTAGATCTCCCAGTCATCATTAGGATTTTCGAAGGTCGGGAGCGGCTCCTCGATCCCTATTGAAGCAACGGTTGGCGCGGGTTCATCGGAAACCGCGTTCTGTTCCGTCGGTTCCTGCTCCCCTGAACTGACCCTGTCTTCGTCAGGCCGTGTATGCTCGCCGGACAGATCCGACCGGAGATCCTCCGATACGTTGAAAATCGCAGCAACATCTCCGAATTTCAGTGTTGATCCGTCTCCGATCTCTGTCGCCTTGCCATAAGCAATACGGTGCCCGGAAACGAATGTTCCGTTCGTGGAGCCCGTATCAGCGACCACGAATTTGCCGTCGGAGTTCAATGCGATCGCTGCGTGACTCTTCGACACGCTGGTGTGATCGATAACGATGTCATTCGTGCCGGCCCTGCCGATCCCAAAACGTCTTCTTCCCTCGAAGTCCAGTTCTTTCCTGAACTTGCGGCCGGCGATCTCGAACTCGATCGACGCATTGATATTCGGCTCCGGTTCCGGCGCGGAGGGTTCTGAAAGCTCTTCCATCGGAGCAGAAGCTTTTCCTGTCGGAATGTTAGCGAGCGTGATATGGACCTCTCTCTCGTCCTCAGGCTTCTCCGCGAACTTGCCGAACCCCGCCGCGAATTGTACTCCTTCAACGAAATAGTCCTTGACCACAGAAATGTCCAGCGGTGCGTAAGTGTGATAGAGCCGGTCGTTGATATGGTCGATCGCCGCGGCGTGCAGTTCGTGTTCCAGTTTGCGGAGATCATCGTCTGAATCAGTCGAGAACTTGTTCCACTGGATCTTAAGTTTGAACACGTGAGGAACGAATTTCCCTTCTTTGCCAAGGTTGCGGACCTCGGAATCAAGGAGCAGTTTCATCTTCTCAATCAGTTTGCTGGTGGCTAGGTCCGAAGAAGGATTCCACTTCCTTCCGGTGAATCGGTCAAACGTGTCGCCGATCTTCGAGAGCACACCGCCGATCAGCCAATCCAGTGAAACAGTCTTCTTTTCGTTCTTGATTTGTTCGTCTGCCATGCGGGGGCTAATGTTTTTAGCCAATTTGGGCGTAATTTTATACAATTTACGAATGGTTTGAAAGCGGTTCCGCTGTTCTCCGACCCGCCCGCCTCCGGGACGCCTCCGGACAGGTATTCGCACTGGCGAACCTGAGGACCGGTTATTCGTACTAAGTTTCGAAGATCGGACACACGCCGTATAACAAGAATGAGAGAGCTTTCGCTTAACAACTGCAGGCTGGACGGCCGCTACGACATCAAGAAGCTGCTCGGCAGGGGAAGCTACGCAGAGATCTATCTGGCGGAAGACACCCTTGCCGGCCAGGAGTCGCCCCACAGGTTCGTCGTGATCAAGGCGCTGAACGTCTTTATGCACAGCGATCTTGACCGTGATCTCGAAAGGACGCTCGTGGAGAATTTCCAAAACGAGGCCGTTGCGCTCGACCGTGTCCGTCATCCGAACATCATAAGCCGGCTAGGCCATGGGACCGCTCAGGACATGAACGGCATCCTGTTCCATTTTCTCGTTCTTGAATATCTTCCAGGGGGCGACCTTGCCAGGTTCTCGCGAAGGCACTCATTGACGCTCGGCGCCGCACTCGGATATCTCGAACAGGTTTGCGCCGGCCTCGCCCATGCGCACACCAAGAACGTGATACACAGGGACGTGAAACCTCAAAACCTCCTGCTGACCGCCGATCACAGCGTCGTCAAGATCGCCGATTTCGGCGTCGCCCGCATGTCCGAATCTGAGGCTCCGATAACAAGGGTCGGGACCAACCTTTACGCACCTCC
>JAHEEZ010000108.1 GCA_024640445.1 Acidobacteriota bacterium
TCTCTGTTTCGGTGAACACTCGATAAATGAAGCCGCAGTGGAGGCTTCGGCCGCCTCCGGTTCGGATGTCAGCGATCAGATGGACGTCCAACTTGAAGGGAAGCCGCATGTTTGAAAGTCTGTCGAGTCTGACGGGTCCATTGAGTCTATCTAGTCTGTTGAGTCGCATAGGGGCAGGTCTTTTGCCTGCCCAATGCGCCGAAGACACTACAAAGCGCGGTTAACGCTTCACAATTTACAATTAACCATCCACTGTTCACCAACTTAAACAGAGTGTCCAGACTTCATAGCGAAAAGCACCGAACAAACAGGATAGGCTGGCTGCGCGCAGCCGTTCTCGGCGCCAATGACGGCATTGTTTCCACGGCAAGCCTTGTCGTCGGCGTCGCTGCCGCAAGCGCTGGCAGGAACGAGATCCTTATAGCCGGTATGGCAGGCCTTGTTGCGGGAGCGATGTCGATGGCGGCTGGCGAATATGTATCCGTGAGCTCTCAGGCGGACACGGAGAATGCCGATCTGGAACGTGAAAAGAAGGAGCTTCTTGAGGATCCGGAATTTGAACTTCGTGAGCTCGCGGCGATATACGAGGGCCGCGGCGTCGATCCTGAAACCGCTGAGATGGTCGCGATCCAGCTAACTGAACATGATGCGCTTGGCGCGCACGCCCGGGACGAACTGGGGATCAATTCGATCACGAGCGCGCGGCCGGTCCAGGCCGCATTGGCTTCGGCCGCCACTTTTGCAGTAGGTGCGGCACTTCCCTTGGCAACGGTGCTACTTTCGCCGGACAGGGTCCTGGTTTGGACGGTCTCGATAACTTCACTTGTCTTTCTCGCCGCACTTGGCGCGATGGCCGCAAGGGCTGGCGGTGCGCCGATCCTCACAGCGTCGCTCCGCGTGCTTTTCTGGGGCGCTCTGGCAATGGCTATTACTGCCGCGGTGGGCTCACTCTTCGGCGCCGTCGTCTAGCAGAGGGGGTTTCACCGCAGAGACAGCAGAGGTTCTTTCGGAAGATCTAAACGCAAAGCACGCTGCGGGCGCAAAGGAAGTTTTTGCTTCTGCCTCCGGATAAACATGCTCGACTTCGTGAAGGGTAGAGCCTACTTACATAAGAATCCCTCAACATTCTTCGCGACCTTCGCGTTCAAATAATCCCGGTGTACTCTGTGAGTTCCGTGGTAGATTCTTTCAGATGAAGCCTGTTGATGTACTCAAGACCTGGATCGAGCGGTTCAATTCCGGCGATGTCGACGGCCTGATGGAACTCTACGCAGAGGACGCCGTGAATCACCAGGTCGTGACCGACCCGCTCGTGGGCCGCGATGAGATCAGGCGTATGTTCGAGATCGAATTCTCACGCGCGGAGATGGTCTGCATCCCGGAAAAGGTCCACAATGCCGGTGAATGGGCGATCCTTGAATGGCGGGATCCGAACGGTCTTCGCGGATGCGGGTTTTTCAACATCGTCGACGGCAAGATCAGATTTCAGCGCGGATACTTCGACCAACTTACCTTCTTCCGCCTCCAGGGCATCCCCGTGCCCGACGAATACCTGGGCGATTCGTAACGGATACAAATCCCTTTTCAATTCGCGGTCATTCGTTTATGCTCGGAAGCCTGAATGAGCATACATAATTCCCTGCACCATATCCTTGACTGGGACTTTGGTCCCGACGGCATCGAGAAACTGCGCCGGATCGCCACTGAAAGTTGCATCAACGTGAACGAGATAGGCGAGGCGGGCGAGGCGCCGATCCACGCTGCCGTACGCCGACGGAGGCTTGACGCGATACGTGTTCTGCTCGAACTCGGTGCGGACATTGATCTGCCGACCGCTGCTGGAAAGACCGCCTACGCCCACGCGATCAGGCGGGGTTTTACCGAGATTTCGAAATTCCTGGCGGAGCGCGGCGCCGACATCGAACTTAATGCAGCGGACCGCCTGGCTGTTGCCGTGACTAGCGGGAAACTCGACGAGGCGGCGAATGTTCTTCTCGAGGATCCCGGCGCAGTGAAGACCGGCAATCCGGAAGAAGACCGCCTGCTTGCCGATGTCGCGGGCCGCGTCAGGACCGAGCCAGTCCGATTCCTGATCGATTGCGGCGCCGAACTGACGGCCCGAGGCCTCGACGACGGGACGCCTTTGCATCAGTCGGCGTGGTTCGGCGAGCCGGACAATGCCGCGATCCTGATAGATGCCGGCGCACCTCTCGACATCTTCGATTCCTGCCACAACAGTTCGCCACTCCATTGGGCGGTTCACGGTTCGCGATATTCTGGCGACGCGGAGATCCGTCAGGACCGTTATGTAAGATTGGTCGAGATGCTGCTCAACGCCGGTTCGAACCTGCATTATCCGGGAGATGATTCGGAGAGTTATCTTCGCCGGCTCTTCGACGATGCTACAGAGCCCGTCAGGAATGCGATGCTCGGTCGCGGGCTGTCGCAACCGGACGACTGAATTACCAGGAGGTTCAAGAATGAAAATCGACTATGCGATCGTCTTTGTCAGCAATATGAAACGCTCGGTCGAGTTCTACCGGGATGTGATCGGTATTTCCCTGAAGTTCGAGACACCCGAGTGGACCGAGTTTGCGACCGAAGGCTCTACGCTGGCGCTTCACAAGGCGGATTCCGGAAGTCCTGGCGATGCCAACGCTCCCGGCACCTGCCGGACCGGGTTTACAGTCCCGGATATCGAGGCGTTCCACGTCCGGATGACGGAACACGGCGTCGAATGCGTCGAGCAGCCGAGGGAGTCATTCGGCGCGAAGCTCGCCCAGTACAAGGATCCGGACGGAATGAGATTTGGCGTGAGTGAAGAACGGAAAGGCGGGTGGAACGGCTGAGCATCGTCCACATTCGAGTAGATCTCAACACTTCTCTTCCCAAGTAGTGTCCCGTTAGCCTGTCTGACCCTTTCTCCGACAGCCTCAGCATTTCCTGAATACCGATCTCAACCCGGCTCGCCTCCTCGTAAGTCGCGGTAACCTTGCGATGCCATGGAACTTCCGTGCTGTAATGAATCGTATTGCCTTTTGAAACCGGGAGTTGATGCAGATATGGAAAATGAAACCGCGTTTGTCTCACAAACCGGCGGGAATTCCCCCTCAGTCGCAAAATCGTTGGCAATAGTTGAAATCGTCGCCGTTTTCGCGTCTGCCACTATATTGGTCGTGATCGGTAGGCGCTATGCCGCCGGAAACCTGATTGCGATCCAACTTGTTACTTTCTTTGCGAATTTGGTAATGCTGGCGCTCGTGTGGCTCGGATTGCGGTGCCGGGGCCAGGGAGTGAAGCACTTTGGGGTGGGTCTGACGATCGGCAGCGGGCGATCGCTTGCAATGGGTTTTCTGAAGTCTCTCGCAGCTCTCGCCATCGGTTCGACCGGATTCGTGCTGGGTTCGATAGTAATGGCAAATATCACAGGGATACCAGGCCAGGCGGACGTATCGGGCTACAACTTCCTTAGAGGGAATCTACCCTTGATGCTCGCTTCTCTCGCGGGGATCTACTTCGTTTCCTCATTCGGCGAAGAGTTCGTCTACAGGGGATTCCTGATGACAAGGGTCGAGGAACTTCTTGGAAGAGGCCGGGGCGCGACCGTCGCAGCCGTTGTCGTCAGCGCAGTTCTTTTTGGGCTGGCTCACTTCAGTTGGGGGATCTTCGGGATCGTTCAGACTGCCTTCATGGGACTTGGGTTCTCGTTATCGTTCCTGCTCTTCAAGCGGAATCTGTGGATACTTGTCGCTGCCCACGCGTATATGGACACGGCGCTGATCGTGCCCCTGTATTTTGGCTGAGCCGGGTCGAAGAACCTTACGCGATGGAAAGGATTGAATCTATTCTTGATTTCAGGCCCATTTGGCCTTGAGACTTTGAAACCGCCGAGGAGTGTTCCAAATCCTAGATATCCTGCCCATCCTGCGAATTCCGAAAAAGTTTGGCTATCTGCGGTGTGCCGATGTTCGCCCCGCAAAGCACGATCACCACGTTCTTTCCCTTATAATTTTCAGCCGTTCTCAGCAACGAAGCGACAGCGACCGCTGCCGAACCTTCGATCAGCATATGCTCGGCGTCGATGAACTCCAGGAGGCTCTCGCAGATCTCGTCCTCAGTTACCGAGACCCAGTCATCAACGTATTTCCGGCAGAGATCGAACGTTATCGAGTCCTGATCGACGCCGCCCGCCGTGCCGTCCGACAGCGTAGGAAGGGAAGGCAGATCAAGCACGCGACCCGCGCGCACGGATTCTTCCATCACTTTTGAGTTTTCAGGCGAACAGCCGATGACCGTCACTCCCGGCTTCGTTTCTTTCAGATATCCACCGATCCCCGAGATAAGCCCTCCGCCGCCAACTGAGACGAAGACCGCGTCAACATCCTCAAGCTGTTCCGCGATCTCAAGTCCGATCGTCCCCTGTCCCGCGACGACAAGCGGATCGTTGTACGGCGAGACATAGACCGCTCCCGTTTCGTCCGAGACCTCGCGCGCTTTTATTTCCGACTCATTCGAATCCTCGCCGAAGAACTCGACCTGAGCCCCCAGCCGCTTCATGTTCGCCAGCTTTGATTCAGAAGCACCGTTTGGAACGTAGACCGCTCCACGGGCATTTCGAATTCCGAGTGCGTAGGCAACGGCTGCTCCGTGATTGCCCGTGGAGGCGGTCACGACTCCTCGCCGGAGTTCCTCGTCGGTCAGAGACAGGATCTTGTTCAGCGCACCCCTGACCTTGAACGAGCCGGTGTGCTGAAGGTTTTCGCACTTGAAGAAGACGTTCGCGCCGGTCTTAGAGGAATAGAACGGCGAATGCTCCAGATACGTCCGCCGTGTCTTTTGTGAGACCCGCTCTGCTGCTCGTACAATTTCGTCAACGATCTTGATGTCAGGTTCCATTCTAGTCCGATCGGCCGGGGTGGGAATCGAAAGCGCTCACACGCCTGTTTATCCGCGATGATAGACGAGTTGAGATCAAACGAGAAGTGCCGAATCATAGCCCTATGGACACCCGACCCGATGATCGATTGCTAATAAACCGAAGCTTTCCACTCTTCCGGGCGAACCGATGACAAAATCGCACTATTCTCACACTTTATATTCGCCGACGTTCGTGATCGCGCGACAGGGAATGACGCGCCTGCTGCGCGATGAATCCAAGCAATAGGTATCCGTCACCGGGTCCGGTTTAAGACCGGGGATCAATACATCGCATATCGTGCCTGCATATTTGCAAAGGATCGTTAGGACATGGAGGATCAGCGCGGACACGGAAATAAAGTCAGAGTGAAGCGCGGCGGCGCCAGGCATCTGCCCGCCGCAGCCCTCATCAGGTACAACTCAAATGATCGAAATGATAAACTAACAGTCTTTTGTCGCCGGTTCTTGACCAGATCGTTCCGTATCCGCCGGATCGAACCGGATTTGCGATTACTGCGGACCTGCTGGATCATAATTAACGATTGGAGATTTCAATGAAAGCGAGTCTTTTTCTCTTGGCTGCCATTCTGTTTCTCTCGGCCCCTTTTGCCAGCGCGCAAAAGATCAAGGTGGATGTTGACGAAGGTGTGGATTTCTCGAAGTTCAAAACCTTCGCCTGGGCTGAAGGCCAGATAGCGCGAAATCCTGCTGTCAGTCAGATAATCATTTCGGCGGTAGAAACAGAACTGAAGGACAGGGGCCTCACTAGGGACGACTCCGACCCGGATCTGAAGATCGCGGCCGTTGCCGCTGCGATGCAGGACATTCAGGGCGTGGGACCGACCTGGAACAGTCAGCGTTATAAGAGCTGGGGAGGTTATGGAAATCCGTCCGCTCTTATTACGGTCAGCAAGGGAACCTTGCTGATCGACCTTTTGGACGTCAGGAACAACAAGTTCAGCATTTTCAGGGGCGTTGCAAAGGATGCCGTGCTTCAGCCTTCGACTGGCGATCCGGTGAAGGATGCGAAGAAAGTGGAGAAACTGGCAACAAGTACCATTAAAAAGATCTTCAAGAAATATCCTACAAAGTCACGAAAGTGACATCCGTCTCAGAAAATCAGTCTGTTCCGGCTCTCCGCTAATAAGGCGGCAAGGGCCGGACAGGCTTTTTTGTGCCGGTCCGGTCCCTCCAGGCGGTTTGTCAGCCGATCTCCCGAAACGTGTCTCCTATCCGTCTCAGTCCCTCGGAAAGGTAATCTTCCGGCAATCCGAAGCTTATTCTCACGAACCCTTCGGCGCCGAAATGCGCGCCGGGAGCTATCAGGACACTTTGCTCACTCCGCAGCTTTTCAACAAACGCTTCTGAGCCGATATTGGCAGCATATTTGACGAACCCGATAGCGCCCGCGTCGGGAGGCGTAATGGAAACGATGTCGGAATTGTCTTTCGCCCACTTCTCAAGAACGGGAAATCCGCGTCTGATCAGACCACGCGTTCTTTCGATGATACGGGGCCGGACGTCCGGCGAGAGCGCGAGCGCGGCGAGTTTGTTAGACAGCATGGTCGCGCTGATCGCGACGTATTCATGCCTCGCCCAGATCTCATCGATCAGGTCTTCCTGGGCGACTACCCAGCCGACCCTCAGCCCCGGAAGGCCGTACGCCTTGCTCATACTCCCAACCGCGATCATCTTGTCGTATCTTCCGTACAGTGAAGGTGTGCTCTTTTCCCCAACCCGCTCCGCGCCCGAATAGACCTCGTCCGAAATGAGCCATGAGCCGTTTTCTTCCGCGACACCCACGAGCGCCGCGATCTCGTCTTCGCTCAAAGCGTGTCCGGTAGGGTTGTTCGGATGGCAGACCGCGATCAGCTTTGCTCCTTCCGCCGCCTCTCGGAGACCCGGAACATCGAGTGCCCACCCGCGTTCCGGATCCAGCCGGAATTCCCTAATATCGCGGCCGAAGTTCTTTGCGATCCCCCAGATCTGAAGATAATTCGGCATCATCGTCGCGATACGATCTGATCCTGAAAGGACCGTGTTGATAGAAAGATAGTTTGCCTCGATCGCGCCCACGGTGACCAGAACGTTCTCCGGACGGGCGCCCTCGTACATCGCCGCGATGTTCTCGCGCAGCTCCGGATCGCCGTTGACGTGAGGGTAATTGAGTTCCGTCGCCAAAAGCGAAGTTGCGTCTCCGCCTGTTAATTCCCCGAGAGTCATCGGATGGACGCCGCTTTCCGACAGGTTGATCTCGACGTCCTGTTCAAAGGCGGACATCATGCGTTCAAGCAAGAAGGGTTGAAAGTCGTTCATATCTCTTGAGAATCGGAACAATCGGATTTCCCGCATACTAACACGCCTGTCATCCAATCCGAATCTACGTCGTAAGTGACTAAAAGACAGTCGTTTCTGATTACCCGAATTGCTTGTAACGAGTCAGTCTCGGTGATATGTTGAGGGGCAAAACCGGGCAAGAGGGAAGACGGTACTTAGGTTGGGTGGAATTGTGCGGCCCGAATGGGTCGTGTTGGAGAACTCGTATGGATGACAAGTGGATGATAAAGGGCCTGGCATTTGGAAACTGCAATTGTGCTTTCGGCTGCCCCTGCCAGTTCAATGCCCCGACCACACACGGTTGGTGCGAGGGTGCGCTGAGTGTAAAAGTGGACACAGGATATTTCAATGATGTTTCCCTTGATGGGACCCGGTTCATGCTGCTGGTTCAGTGGCCGGGTGAGGTTGCTGACGGAGAAGGGAAACAACAGGTGATTATCGATGAGTCGGCAACGCCGGGACAGAGAGTCGCCTTGGAGAAGATCGCGATGGGCGAGAGCACTGAACCGGGCGCCACACATTTCTACATTTACAGCAGCACAATGTCAGAGGTCCTCGAGACCCTCTATCTTCCTATCAAGATGGAAATAGATGTCGATGCCCGAAGAGCAAATACCGTGATTGAAGGGGTCGTTGAGTCCAAAGGTGTGCCGTTGAAGAATCCTTTCACGGGCGAGGACAAACATGCGGGGATTCATCTTCGAGAGGGATTTGAATACACCTACGCGGAAATTGGGTCCGGGTCCAGCATTGTAAATGCGGGAATCCGGCTTGATCTAAGTGAGACATACGGTCAGTTCAACGAGATCCATATGAACCAGAACGGCGTGATCAGATAATTATGAAACTGTTGGGTAATCACTTGCCGCGGAGGGATATTGCGATCGTGATGGCCTCGCTTGCCGGTGTAACGGCGCTTGCCTGGATCTACCTTTTCGTCTTGGCTGGGGATATGAACATGTCGGGCGGTGCGATGAAGATGCCTGATGGCAGTACCATGAAGATGCCGATGCAGATCCCGGTTTGGACCCTTGGCTACTTCCTGATGATGTTCCTGATGTGGTCTGTGATGATGGTCGGGATGATGCTTCCGTCAGTCACCCCAACTGTCCTGATCTATGCATCGGTCGCCAGGAAAGCGGCAAAGGGCGGCACTCCCATCGCGCCGACCGGCGCGTTTGTCTCCGGCTACATTGCCATTTGGGTCTTGTTCAGCCTTGCGGCTGCCGCGGCTCAGTTCGGACTGGACAGGGCCGCGCTGCTTTCCCCGATGATGGTTTCTTCCAGCCCTTTGCTTGGCGCGGGTCTCCTGGCCGCCGCCGGCATCTATCAGTTTCTTCCCTTGAAGAGATCCTGTCTTGAGAATTGCAGATCGCCTGTCGAATTTATGGCGAAAAACTGGATAAAAGGGTTCGCGGGCGCTTTTCGAATGGGGGTCTCGCACGGGATCTATTGTCTGGGATGCTGCTGGGTGCTGATGCTGCTTCTGTTCGTGGGAGGGGTGATGAATCTTTTTTGGGTCGCAATAATAACGATATTTGTATTGTTAGAAAAAGTGCTCCCTCTGGGCGATGCCGGCGGTCGGGTTATGGGCGTCGTGATGATCGCAGCGGGCGGAGTGTTTATCTTATTCGGCGGCTCGGGCTGAATCGGAGATGTTCATCGCGAGCCCTTGGGAACGGAGACACAAATGAAACTAAATGTAACGGCATTCGGACTGACCTTTGGAGTCATCTGGGGATTGGGATTGTTTTGTTTGACCTGGTGGATAATCGCGTTCGAAGGCTCCACCGGACAGACCAACTTCATCAGTTCTGTTTACAGAGGCTACAACATCAGCCCGGTCGGAAGCCTTTTCGGACTCGGATGGGGTCTTGCGGACGGACTGATCGGCGGACTGATCTTCGCGTGGCTGTATAACTTCTTCGCTGGAAAGTTCGGCGATAGTGATCAGTAAGTGGTGATCCGTTTACCCCGCCCATTCATGGGTGGGACGGTAAGCGGTGAGCAATAAGCAACGTATAGCCCACCCGTTTACGGGTGGGACGGTAATAAGTGAGCAATAAGCAATGTTTAGCCCACCCGTTTACGGGTGGGCTAAACGGTTCACGGTTCACGATTAACGATGCATTCTCTACCGGCTCGGAGTGTTCTCCCCGATCGTCCAGACGACGACGGAGCTCGAGAGGCCGAGGCCTGAAAGGCGGCCCGCCATCATTACTATCATCTCGGCTTCTTCGACGGCACCGTTCGCCAGAAGCGTCTTTTCGCCGAAGGTCAGCATTTCCTCGGTCGATTTGGTCAGCTCCTGGTAGAAAGCGGAAACGCCCCATATCAAGGCGAGTTGGTTCCTCGCACGCCAGGAAGTGGTCAGCGCGTAGGTTTGAAGGCCTGACCGGAACGAAGAGAGCCTTCTGGCCATCAGACCGGACTCGGTGAAAACCGCTATCTTCGAAGTCATTATCTCCTGTGCGCAATATCCTGCCGCCTTGCAAAGTCCCTGCGATGTCCGTCCTGTCGGTTCCTGTGAGAATTTGATCGACTTGCGCCGGTATCCGGTTGTGATCGATTCAGCCGCTTCGATAATTTTCGCCATCGTCTTCACGCTCTCGACGGGGTGCGCGCCGGCGGCGGTTTCCGCTGAAAGCATAACCGCGTCCGTTCCGTCCCAGACGGCGTTTGCCACGTCTGAAGCCTCGGCGCGGGTCGGCCTGGGGTTTTCGATCATCGTCTGCAGCATCTGCGTGGCGGTGATGACGAACTTGTCGTTTGCTATCGATTTGCGGATTATCTCCTTTTGATAGACCGGCACCAGCTCAACGCTGGTTTCGACGCCAAGGTCCCCGCGGGCAACCATAAGCCCGTCCGTCGCCTCGATGATCTCGTCGAGATTCTCTATCGCCTCTGCTTTTTCAATTTTAGCGACCAAAAGCGCACGTCCGTGCTTACGCTTGTTCTTCGCCTTGATGATATCGACCACTTCCTTGCAGTCGGAAGCTCGGCGAACGAACGACAAAGCCACATAATCAACATCCATTTCGAGCGCCCATTCAAGGTCGCTGCGGTCTTTCTCGGTCAGGCTCGGAATGGGGAGATGCGTGTTTGGAAGGTTGATCCCCTTGCTTTCGTAAAGCAGTCCTCCCGAAACGACTACGCAGATCACATCCGTGTCGTTCTTGTCCTTTACTTTCAGCTCAAGCGAGCCGTCGTCCAGCAGGATCGGCGCCCCGACTTCGACGACGTGCGGCAGTTCAGTGAAGTTCGTCGATACCTCTCTCTCGTTCCCCACGATGTCGCGGGTCGTCAGTATGAACTGTTCGCCCGTTCTTAGCTGGACCGGGTTCTTGTCTTCCAGCGACCGTGTTCGAATCTTAGGTCCTGACAGATCGACCAGCACCGAAAGCGGCGAATTGAGCGCGTTGGCAGCGGCACGGGCGTTCGCTATCAGCTCTTCGTGGGCTTCACGCGCGCCGTGCGACATCGAGACGCGGACAGCGTTCGCGCCAGCTTCTATAAGTTCCGAAATCGCTTCCCTTGAACTGGATGTGGGACCGAGTGTCGCGAGGATCTTCGCTTTTCGCATATTAATGAATTTAAGTATCTTAGAATGACAGCCGTGTTACAAGCTGCCGGTCAGGTCGATCAGCTCGATCTCGTCAAAGGGAATTTTTCCTTCCTTCGGAAGTGCATTGTCAGCGTACACCTTCCATTTTATCGCCCAATCGTGGTCCTGTTTTTCTGCGTAATTCTCCTGCAAGGGAATCTTCCAGCTCATCGTCATGCTTCGCAAAAGAGGGAAGTTTGCCCGAAACGTCTCGTCGGCGTATTCCTGGTTTAAGTTGGTCAGGCGATGGCGGTAGAAACGCCCACCGTCCTTCACGCTCCGTTTGTCGTCGATCGCGACAAGCGCCTTTACGGGTACATCCACGAAACAGGCGACATAACGCGCGTACGCCGACCCGAAGTTCCTCGCCTGGACGATCAGGGAGACGGCATTCCCGCCGCCTTCTTCCTCC
>JAHEEZ010000109.1 GCA_024640445.1 Acidobacteriota bacterium
CGAGGTATCTGTTCACACCCTTACAGGCTGTCATCTACATTCAAGTTACTGGCCGGCAAAACTCCTCCGTCTGAAAGAAGACAATCCAGGCGTCTTTGGTGCGACCCGGTACTGGCTCTCCTTCAGCGACCTTCTGCTGCAAGAGATCTCAGGACAATATCTGACCAGTACCTCGATGGCTTCCGGCAGCGGCCTGTTCGATATTCGCCAAATGAGATGGGATCCCGAACTTGTCGAACTGGTCGGAATAAGGATCGATCAGCTTCCGCAGATCCAGTTACCGGGCGATGAAATTCGGTCTTCCGCCAGCCGATGGCCCGCGCTGAAAGACGCCCGCTGGCTTCCTCCGATCGGGGACGGAGCCGCTAACAACGTTGGTGCCGGCTGCGTCGGGAAAGGCCGCGCAGCGTTGATGATCGGAACGTCAGGGGCGATGAGGATGATCCTTGAGCGCGAGGTGCCCGAGAACATCCCGGAAGGGCTTTTCTGTTATAGGCTGGACGAAAAGAGGATCTGCGTGGGCGGTGCGCTGTCGGACGGCGGGAGCCTCCGTCGATGGCTGGAAGGATCGCTTGGAATTGTTGTAAACGAAGAGGACATTGCGTCGAGGATCGCCGGCCGCGGTCCGGCGTCGCACGGACTTTCATTCTTGCCGTTTGTTTTTGGCGAAAGGAGCACCGGATATCACACCGATGCCTCTGGATCGGTTATCGGACTGACCAGGGGTTCGGACGCAATCGATATCACGATCGCGGCGATGGAATCTGTGGCCTACCGGTTTGCGGCGATCCTGTCCGCGCTCGAACTGGTCTGCCCCGTAGATCGGATAACCGCTTCCGGGGGCGCGCTTGAAAATTCTGCTGTCTGGCAGCAGATGATCGCGGACGTTCTGGGCAGGGATCTGTTTATTTATCCGCTTGGCGGCGTGTCAAGAAGGGGCGCAGCGATGCACGGCCTCGATGTAGCGACGGGAACCATTCCGGTCCCGGATGTTCCGGAAGGGATGGCGGTCAGGTCCGACCCGGGCAGGAACGAGTCATATGTCAGGGCATTCGTGGATCACACTAGATTTTACAGGAGAATGTTCGATCGATGAGTGGTTCGCTGTTCAGAGTGATTCTTATTTTTGCCCTGGCCGCCGGAAGTCTTCTCGCGGAAAACGGAGGGTTGACAGTTCGCAACGCTCATTCTATGGCGTATGTTCATTCCGAAGGTGAGATCTTCCTGTTCGGAGGGGCGGATGAAAGAAGGGTTTTCGGAGACTTGTGGGTCTTGAGGGGTGGGCAATGGGTATCGCTGAACGTCAAGGGGCCTTCGCCAAGAACTTTCGCCGGGCTGACGCCAAACACGACAAAGGATGGACTCTTGCTCTTCGGCGGAAACCGGGTCCTTTTTGGAAACGAACAAAACCCGGCGGCAATGCTCGACGATACGTGGGAATTCAAGAATGGTGAATGGAAACAGTTGGTAATGCTCGACCATCCCGAAGCCAGAGCCGAAGCCGCATTGGTCCTGGACGAGAAGCGAAACCGAATAGTGCTATTCGGAGGATATCGCCTGACGCAGGGAGAAGTACAAAGGATGGGGGACACGTGGGAATTCAGGAATGGAAGATGGAGAAAGATTGCTTCTGATGGCCCGAGCCCCCGCAACGGTGCATCGACCGTCTGGGACCCGACATCGGGAAATGTGGTGCTATTCGGCGGCTCGACCGACGACAGGCAGTACGGACCAGGCACCGGCGAAACGTGGGTTCTGAATGGCAGCACCTGGCGCAAGGTCGAGACGCCGCAACCTCCAAACATCTTTAATTCAGCTATGACCGGCCTCGGCCGCTCGGACCGGATTCTCAGATTTGGAGGCTATAACGGAACAAACCGTATTGCGGAAACCTGGATCTACGCGGACCACGCATGGATGCGGATCGGCGGAGGTCCGATTCCGCCGCCTCGGAATCACGCTTCGATCGCTTATGACCGAAAACTTGGCAGAGCGGTGCTTTTCGGCGGTCACAACGGAGACGAGGTCCTGGGTGACCTTTGGGTATTTGAGTCCGGCCGCTGGCACAGGCTGATCGACAGGATGCCCCTAAAACGAGTTCAGAACGGACACTGATGGCCTGTTTCGACAACCAGACAGGCCAACTTCCGATGCGGTTTCGTCTCTTTCGGCCTACTTGTTGTATATTAGGTTTCACGACCACAAAATCCGTTCAGTTCAATAGGCGGCTATTTGTATCCGGACCGCGTTCGCGGACGGTGAATAAGAGAAGATCAACAGGAAACCCAACCCAAAACGAGACCAAGGTATGACCACTGCTCCGATGTCACAACAATCGATAGAACAGCTTTCAATCAACACTATCCGGACACTTTCGCTTGACGCTATCCAGGCAGCCAATTCAGGGCATCCGGGTCTTCCGCTCGGAGCGGCGCCAATGGCTTATGTACTCTGGACGAAGTTCCTCTGGCATAACCCCAAAAATCCGAAATGGTTTAATCGCGACCGGTTCATCTTGTCTGCCGGCCACGGATCGATGCTGCTCTACAGCCTTCTTCACCTGACAGGTTATGAATCGATGTCCCTTGAGGAGATAAAGAACTTTCGTCAATGGGGATCTCTCACACCGGGGCATCCGGAGAACCACCTTACGCCCGGGGTCGAAGTGACGACAGGACCGCTTGGGCAGGGGTTTGCGAACGGGGTGGGAATGGCAATGGGTTCCGCGCATTTGGCCGCAACCTTTAACCGGGAGGGCTTTCCGGTTGTCGACAATTACATCTACGGGATCTGTTCGGACGGCGACCTGATGGAAGGCGTTTCTTACGAATCAGCCTCAATTGCGGGACATCTGGGTCTTGGCAACATGATCTATCTTTATGACGATAACCACATCACTATCGAAGGCGGAACGAACCTCACGTTTTCGGAAGACGTAACAAAGCGGTTCGAATCATGCGGCTGGCACGTTTCGACCGTCGAGGACGGAAACGACCTGGCGTCGATCGAAAAGGCGATCGAGGAAGCTCAGGAAGTCAACGACAAGCCTTCGCTGATAAGGGTCAGGACCGTCATTGGTTACGGAATGCCCAAAGAGGGAACGTCGTCCGCTCACTCGGACGCGCCGGGCGAAGACGCAGTTCGTGAGACAAAGCGGAACCTCGGCTGGAACGAAGATGCCGCGTTTTACGTGCCGGAAGAGGTTTACGCGCATTTCCGGGAATCCGCCTCCAAAGGAGCGGAACTAGAGAAAGAGTGGAATGAACTTGTGAACTCTTACGCGGAAGCATATCCGGAAGAGGCAAAAGTGTTCAGATCGGTGATCAACGACGAGCTACCTGCGGGATGGGAAGACGCTCTGCCCGGATTCGAGGAAGCGAAGCCGGCTGCGACTCGTGTTTACAGCGGAGAGGTGCTGAACGCCGCCGCGGGCGTTATACCGCAGATGATCGGTGGTTCCGCGGACCTTGGACCTTCGAACAAGACCGACATCAAGACGAGCAAGTCACTTGAAGCAGGTGCATATGACGGCCGAATCGTTCACTTTGGCGTCCGTGAGCACGCGATGGGCTCGATAATGAACGGGATGGCGCTGCACGGCGGGCTTCTGCCGTTCGGCGGTACGTTCCTTACGTTCAGCGATTACATGAGGCCCGCGATCAGACTCGCAGCACTGTCGGAAATTCAGACGATCTATGTTTTTACCCACGATTCGATCGGGCTTGGAGAAGACGGTCCGACCCACCAGTCGGTCGAACACGTCGCGGCTCTGAGGGCAATACCGAAACTAAACGTCATTCGACCGTGCGACGCCCACGAGGTACGCGAAGCGTGGAAAGAGGCCTTGAAGAGGCGCAATGGCCCGACCGCGCTGGCGCTTTCAAGGCAGAATGTGGCCGTGCTCGACCGCAGCCGGCTTGCCGGCGCTGAGGGGCTTCACAAAGGAGCTTACGTTCTCGCGGAAGCGGAAGGTGATTCGGCACAACTGATCATTATCGCCACGGGCGCCGAGATGGGGCTTGCTTTGGAAACACGGGAAGTCCTTCAGGCGGACGGCATCGCGACACGTGTTGTATCGATGCCTTGCTGGGAACTCTTTGAGGATCAGCCTGAAGATTACAAGGAGTCCGTATTTCCCAAAAGCGTTGGAGCGCGCCTCGTGATCGAAGCCGGTGTCAGCCAGGGTTGGGACCGGTATGCTGGACCTGATGGCGATATGCTTACCGTTGACCGATTCGGAGCTTCGGCTCCCGCGGAAGTTGTTTTTGAAAAGTACGGCTTCACGGTCGAGAACGCGGTAAATAAAGCTCGGGCACTGATAGGCAAATAGCAAGTAAAACGAAGCTTGCTAAAAGGAAGAGGCCGCCAGTTCAGGCGGCCTCTTATTAGTTGAAAGCGCGACAAACGACTACCAACTAATATCCAGGTTGTAGTTGTCTGCACCGCCGCTTGTATCGCGGATCTCGATGATCGCTGTGTAGTTGTTGAAGCGGTTCGGCTGCTGGATGACCCTGACATCTCCACGACCGTCTCGTCTTTCAACGTTAACATTCACGTCGCGATTAGGAAGGGGTTGATTGAAGTCGAACCTTTCATTTGAAAGACGTTGGCCGCTCAAGGCGTAGCCTCTGACATTCCTTCCCCTGATCTCTAACCGGACGACATCGTCCACTCTTCCCTGCCAGGTCAGCTGGGCAAAGCCGCCGCCGCCGCCTTCATCGACCGCGTTTCTGTCCCAGTCGAGTTCAAACGCGTACGCGTCAGCTCCACCCCTGGGGTCCCGGATCCTGATCACAGCAGTATAGTTGTTGTAGCTTTCAGGCTGGGTTATGACCTCGACATCGCCTCTTCCCCTGATCTTTCGCACCGAAACCTGGACCTCGCTTCGCGGGAGTTGGCCGTCAAAATCTGCCCTGATGCCTGTCGGATTCCTACCGTTTATTACCCGATAGGTCGCGTTGCGTCGTTGGACCGAGACCTCGATCTCGCCATCGACGCTTCCTTCCCAATACATCTGCCGGCTGCCTCCGGGACCCTGCCCGAGCGGCGGCCTGTAGCCTCCGCCTTCGTTCCACTCGACGTCGATCGAATAGTAGTCCGATCCGCTGTCCGAATCATTGATCTGGATGATCGAAGTGAAATTATTGGACGAGCTGGGCTGTTGCGAAACGAATACTTCCCCTCGACCGCTCAGTTTGTTCACGGACACCCTGACCGCCCTTCTGGGGAGCGCCTGCTTGACGTTCGAAGTGATCTCGGAGATCGGTACTCTTGTGCTTGTCTCGCGGGCAGTCACTCTTCCGTCCCGGATGGTAATCTGCGCTGTGGCGTCGATCCTTCCGGCCCAACTTATGTTTCCGTTGCCGAGCGGCGGCCTGTCGCCTCCGTCGTTGTTCCAGTCGACATCAAGCGAATAGTAGTCCGAACCGGCAGACGGATCATCGATCTCCAATATCGCGGTGAAATTGTTCGAATTATTCGGCTGCTGAAAAACGACAACGCGGCCCCTGCCGTCTCGCTTTGAAACGGAGACGGTTACTGCTTGCCTTGGAAGCGCTTCATTTACCCGCGAATCCACTTCAGAGATCGGGGTTCTGGTACTGATCTCGCGTGCAGACACGTTTCGGCCGCGGATAGTGATCCTGGCAGTCCCGTCCACCCGTCCGGCCCAGGATATCTTACCGTTGCCCAGAGACGGACTGCCCTGACCATTGTCCGTCGACCAGGCGTATCTCACGTTCGAGAGTTGACCGTTCCTTGCGTCGAACTGTCCTTCATAATTGAAAACACGCCAGGACGAATTATTGCTTCGGTACCGGCCGCTTCCGGCTACGCGGTTCAACCGCCCTGATTGCGCCGGAACAACGATGGCGTTGTTATCAAACACGACCGCCTCGTTCGAACCCCGGTTGTCGCTGATGATCCTCAACCTGACCTGCTGCTGCACGGCGTTGATCTGATAGTTATCGTTATACTGAGAAAATCCAAGAGTGGCTGCCAACGCAATAACCATTGCGACTGCCGCGACTCTAACGGAAATTGAACCCGGAAAACTCTTTTTCATTGTTTACTCCCCCTAGTTTCTTTGATCTCTGGATGTCTTTGAAATTATATACCCTTGCAGGCGTACTCTATATGGCGAAGGCGCCCCCTTTGATGTCGTTTCGCGGGGAAACGGACGGTTTTTCTGTTCTATTCGCTAAAAAGTACTCTTAGAATCCGTGTCAATCGCGACCGGCAAGGGAAATCAGAAGAAAGACGGCGGAGCCTTAACCGGCTCCGCCTCATTCCTACCACGCTGGCGCGAAATTACCAATCTGCCTCTATGCGGTAATCATCCCGGCCCCCTTTGGAGTCGCGTATCTCAATTACGGCAGTATAGTTGTTGGAACTCCTCGGCTGCTGGATGACCCGGACGGAACCGCGTCCGCTCCTCTTATCGACCCGAACGTTAAGGTTCTGCCGGGTCAGCGTCTTATTGATATCAAACCTCTCGTTCCTCAAAGACTGGCCGGAAATGATTCTTGAAGACACGCGGTTACCCCTGATAGAGATCCTGACCACGTCGTCAACGCTTCCGCTCCAGGTCATTCCCTGGCCGTAGTTGTTGCCATAATCAGGTCTATCATTTCCGTATCCCTGATCCCAGTTGAGCTCAAACGAATAGAAGTCGTCGCCGCCGTTGGAATCGTATATCTCAACCACAGCGGAATAATTGTTCGAACTGGATGGCTGCTGGATCACCCTCACGGAACCCCTTCCATCACGTTTTCTGACATCAACTCGCACGTTATTCCTGGGAAGCTGGTTCCTGAAATTCGATCTGACCTGCGTCGGCTGTCTGCCGCTCAGAGCACGTGCCGATGCGTTGCGACCGCGGACCGTTACGCGCACCCTGTCATCTACGCGGCCTTGCCAGGTCATATCCGCGTTGCCACTGTAATCCGGCCGGTTTGGCTGGTTCGGATAGTCATTATATCCGCCGCCGTCCCAGGTAAGCTCGAACCGGTAATTGTCAGAGCCCCCTTTGTCATCGTAGATCTCAATGAGCGCAGTGTAGTTGTTTCGGGAACTCGGCTGCTCGATCACCCTTACATCGCCGCGTCCGTCCCTCTTGTTTACACGTACGTTCACATTTCTCCGAGGCAGCGAACTTCTGAAGTTCGAACTCGCGCCTCTCACAGACTGCCCGGACAATACCCTCACCCTGGCGTTCCTGTTCTGAACTCGGATCTGGACCCGGTCATCTACCTGACCCGACCACGTCATATCCCAGCTCTGGACCGCATTTTTCGCTTCGACCCCATTCCCGTTGCCGAAAGCAGCGGCATCAGAGACGAAAAGAGAAATGCCCAGAAATATCGTTGCCGTCAACGCGAGACACGTCCTTGAAACCTTACTCTTCATGTTTTCCCCCATGTTGTTCGATTAATGTGCTGATTGAGCGGATTTAGTCTACCGCATCGAATTGCGTTTTGCTAGGATTGGATTTCTGAGGGGCTTCCGCGAAGTGACTTGAACTCGCTCCTGACCTTACACTTGCCGGCTTGGCAACGGTCTGGGCCTCAGCCGCCGAAGCGAGTACCGCCAATAGTAGTTTTTCCGTCAAAAGACAACGCAAGATGCAGGTATCTGGTAACTTTCCCAACGCTCAATTGCAGGGTTTGGCCGAATAGTCATCGTGGCCGCGGCCTTCCCAGCATCTCCAGCCTTTTGAATACGAAACCAGTTTCCAAACTCCATCTGTACCCCTTTGCATTCCCATTACTTCTCTCTTGCCTCGAACCGAATCATCCAGATAGCCGTCGTCGGTGATGGTGATGGTTAGCCTTTCAAGTTCATCCGCGCCCGGCGCCTTGATGGTTATAGTGCGTTCCATCGTCTCGGAGAATTCGCCCGCTAACTTCAGCGCCACCTGCTCAGCGGACCGCGTCCATACTTCATTTTTTGACGCGGCCTCCGCGATCATCTTGTTGTGGGCGGCAATATCCTGCGATTCAAGCCCCGATTCGGAAGAGTTGGCGTCCGAAAGACCCTCGTCTTTCAGAGGACTGGAAACGGAGATCGTATAGATGTAGGCACCCGGTGTATAACGTTTTGTCGTGCGCGAACTACCCTGATAGATGCCCGCCATTCCCTTCTCACTCAATAATCGAAACGAGTAGTCTTTTGGGCCATTCTCAAAGTCGGCGTATTCGCGGGACTCGATCTCGCTCAACATTATCTCGGTGACTTTCCCTGCCAGTTTCTCTGCATTCGATATCTTCATTCCGGGAAATAGTCCTTGCGGTGTCTTGTACTTTGAACTAAGAACCTCGATGTACTCGATCTTTGCGGCATCGTTGATCCGGGCTTCCGGATCATCTTCTCCGGCGAACAGGACCATATGGGTTTCCCCGGACCTCTCGACGGAAATGAGCGCCAGCCCTTCACCGTCGGAAGTCCTCTTCATCTCAAATCCGGGCATCGCTTTGCGCGCCTCGGCGACCGTCATACCTGTCTTTACGGGACCCGCCGAATTGGGACCGATGTTGAAACTTTCCTGTCCGAACGCAGTGCCGGCGAGCAATGCAATTGTTAATACCGAAAGAGAACTGAAGAATCGAACTTTCATTGTTTGCCTCCTGAAAGGCTGTCTGCCTTTCCGTGGTAGATCGTAAACCAAGGATTATAGCTCATCGAAAACTGATGACCTTCTGCCGGTCCCCGAACGCATCCGCACGAGGGTTCTTGCCGAAATCCGCCAATTAATCTTCCGTTTATGTACATGTCCGTATGCTTCAGGTCATCCGGGGACAAGTTCCTCGGAAAACTCTTTGATTCGGGTCTTCACGGCCCGGTTCAAACCCTGTAGTAATTCTTCATTCGTTAAGCAGGCGAATGCATGTCTGAATCAGGAATAGAGGCGGGGGTTCCGATGCGTTAAAGAGCGAACCGGAACCACCGTTCAACAAATGCGGAGTCTTGCATCGGTCAACCCCCGGCCGATCGGTCCGCAAGAGCGAAACCTACGAAGGTTCGTTCGCGATCAATAGCCGCGGCTGGCGCCAATTTCCGGTTAGGAAGGTAAAAAAGCAAGCGCCATCTGCGGCTATTTTCTTACTCAAAGTTCCGCTCAGGACTCCCGGCCATTCCCGCCTTTTTTCATACCACTCTTGTCGTGATAAGATTTCGGTTCATTCAGATAGTCAACTCCGCGGGCGTAAGCCTCGCCTTATCTGCGGTAAACGAGCCGAAAGAATATGGACAAGTTTTTGATCAAGGGCGGAACACCCCTGCACGGAAAGATCGCTATCAGCGGGGCCAAGAACTCAGCGCTTCCGTGCCTCGCGGCAACGCTTCTAAGTGCCAAAACGGTAACGCTGCATAACGTGCCTTACGTCCGCGACCTGATCACCCAACGAAGGCTCCTCGAGGATCTCGGCGCGACCACTCTTACTCCGGACGTTCATACTCACAAGATCACGGCGGCGCACATAGAAAGTTTTGAGGCGCCGTATGAACTGGTTAAGACGATGAGAGCGAGTGTTCTCGCGCTCGGCCCGCTACTGGGGCGCTTTGGTAAGGCAAAGGTCAGCCTTCCGGGCGGATGCGCGATCGGCACCCGGCCGATCGACCTTCATCTGCGCGCATTTGAAAAGCTTGGCGCTGTAGTCTCGCTTGAATCCGGCGACGTGGTCGCGAAGGCGCCAAAGGGCAGACTGGTCGGCTCAGAACTCGATTTTGAGAAGGTAACGGTCACGGGAACGGAGAACGTGATGATGGCCGCCGTCCTTGCGGAAGGCACGACCGTTATTCACAACGCCGCATGCGAACCTGAAATACCCGATCTTGCGGATCTTCTGAACAAGATGGGAGCGAAAGTTTCGGGCGCCGGCACTCCGAAGATCACCATCGAAGGCGTCGAGGCTCTCGGCGAAGCGGAACACTGGATAATCCCTGACCGTATCGAGACAGGCACATTCATAGTCGCGGCGGCGATAACGAACGGCGAACTGGAGATCACGAGTTGCCGGCCGGACCACCTGGGAGCTGTGATCGATATGCTCCGCGAGGTCGGTGTTGAGATCGATCAGCCTGACCCGACGACTCTCCACGTGCGGAACAGCAACGCCGGCCTGAGATCAAAAGACATCACCACAGAGCCGTATCCTCTTTTCCCGACTGATATGCAGGCGCAGTACATGGCCTTGATGACCCAGGCCGAGGGGACCTCGGTCGTCACTGAAACGATCTTCGAGAACCGCTTCATGCACGCTTCCGAGTTGATCCGCATGGGAGCGGATATCGAGATCCACGGCAACCAGGCCACGGTAAAGGGCAAAGTCAGGCTTAAAGGCGCGCCCGTACTGGCTTCGGACCTTCGCGCTTCGGCGTCGTTGGTACTTGCAGGCCTTTGCGCCGAAGGCGAGACGCTGATCGACCGCGTTTACCACATCGACCGAGGCTACGAGACGATAGTCAGAAAGATAAGCTCGATCGGCGGCAACATCGAGCGACTGAAGGACCATATGTCCACGGCCGCCCCGGAGACCTCCGGTTGAATAATAGACAGATTTTGGTCAGATCAGCCAATGAGGCTTGGTCGATCACCGGGTAAACCCAAATCCTTACAGTTATCTCGGAGAACCTGACTTGCACCACGAACTAATCCTTATCCTCGATTTCGGTTCGCAATACACACAGTTGATCGCCCGGCGCGTACGCGAGCAGGGTATCTACTGCGAGATCCACCCGTTCCACCTTGCGTTGGACAAGATCGATGAAATGGCGCCAAAGGGGATCATCCTTTCCGGCGGTCCTTCGAGCGTGACCGACGAGGACGCCCCGCGTGTGTCCGCCGATTTCTATGATCGCGTAAAGGTCCCAATCCTCGGCATCTGCTACGGTATGCAGCTGTTCGCGATCGATCTCGGCGGCGCATCCGAACCCGCGGCAAGGCGGGAGTACGGCCGCGCCGAACTGAAAAGGCTGAGCGGAAAGACCGCGCTTTTCACGGACCTGCCGGAAAAACTCGATGTTTGGATGAGCCACGGTGACCACGTAACGGAACTTCCTGAAGGATTCATCAAGACGGCGACCACGGGAGACGTAATAACCGCGATCGAAAATGCGGACCGTGGAATTTACGGCGTTCAATTCCATCCCGAGGTATCACATACCCCCAGGGGTGCTGACGTGCTCAAGAATTTCCTCTTCGACATATGCGGCTGTCACGGCGACTGGACTCCGCAGCAGTTCATTGAA